>NZ_JADPZX010000002.1:300000-481607 GCF_015712165.1 Streptomyces spinoverrucosus
CGGACGGCGACCGCATCGACTGGATCCTGGCCACGCCGGGTGTCACCGTGCACCGGGCGGAGATCAACACCTTCTCCATGAACGGGCAGTTCCCCAGTGACCACCTGCCCGTGCAGGCCTCACTGACCCTGGGATGAGCCGAGGCCCCCGCGACCGTCGCCGGTCGCGGGGGCCTCGTACGCGCTGCGGACGATCAGCCCTTGCGGGACTTGATCTCCTCGGTCAGCTGCGGGACGACGTCGAACAGGTCGCCGACGACGCCGTAGTCGACCAGCTCGAAGATCGGGGCCTCGGCGTCCTTGTTGACGGCCACGATGGTCTTCGAAGTCTGCATACCGGCACGGTGCTGGATCGCGCCGGAGATGCCGGAGGCGATGTACAGCTGCGGCGAGACGGACTTGCCGGTCTGGCCGACCTGGTTGGTGTGCGGGTACCAGCCGGCGTCCACCGCGGCACGCGAGGCACCCACGGCCGCGCCCAGGGAGTCGGCCAGCGCCTCGATGAGCGCGAAGTTCTCCGCGCCGCCCACGCCGCGGCCGCCGGAGACCACGATCGCGGCCTCGGTCAGCTCCGGACGCCCGGTCGACTCACGCGGCGTGCGCGCGGTGACCTTGGTGCCGGTGGCCTTGTCGGAGAAGGTCACGGCGAGGGCCTCGACCGCGCCCGCGGCCGGGGCGGCCTCCACGGCGGCCGAGTTCGGCTTGACCGTGATGACCGGGGTGCCCTTGGTGATACGGGACTTGGTGGTGAAGGACGCGGCGAACACGGACTGCGTGGCCACCGGGCCCTCGTCGCCGGCCTCCAGGTCGATGGCGTCGGTGATGATGCCGGAGCCGATGCGCAGCGCCAGACGCGCGGCGATCTCCTTGCCCTCGGCGGAGGACGGCACCAGCACGGCGGCCGGGGAGACGGCCTCGTAGGCGGCCTGCAGGGCGTCCACCTTCGGGACGACCAGGTAGTCGGCGTACTCGGCGGCCTCGTGGGTGAGGACCTTCACGGCGCCGTGCTCGGCGAGCGTGGCGGCGGTGTCGGCGGCGCCGCCTCCGAGGGCGACGGCGACGGGCTCGCCGATGCGGCGGGCCAGCGTCAGCAGCTCCAGGGTGGGCTTGCGGACGGCACCGTCCACGTGGTCGACGTAGACGAGAACTTCAGCCATGGGACTTCTTCTCTCCTGCTTGCGAAGTGTGCGGGGCGGTCGGCGAAGTCGAGCTCAGGGCTCAGATGAACTTCTGGCTCGCGAGGAACTCAGCGAGCTGCTTGCCGCCCTCGCCCTCGTCCTTGACGATCGTGCCGGCCGTGCGGGCCGGGCGCTCGGCGGCGGCGTCGACCGTGGTGTAGGCGCCGTCCAGGCCGACCTCCTCGGCCTCGATGTCGAGGTCGGACAGGTCCCAGGACTCCACCGGCTTCTTCTTGGCCGCCATGATGCCCTTGAAGGACGGGTAACGCGCCTCGCCCGACTGGTCGGTGACGGACACGACCGCCGGCAGGGAAGCCTCCAGCTGCTCCGAGGCGGCGTCGCCGTCACGGCGGCCCGTGACCGTGCCGTCCTCGACGGAGACCTCGGACAGCAGGGTGACCTGCGGGACACCCAGACGCTCGGCGAGCAGCGCCGGTACGACACCCATGGTGCCGTCGGTGGAGGCCATGCCGGAGATGACCAGGTCGTAGCCGGCCTTCTCGATCGCCTTGGCCAGCACCAGGGAGGTGCCGATGGCGTCGGTGCCGTGGATGTCGTCGTCCTCGACGTGGATCGCCTTGTCGGCGCCCATCGAAAGGGCCTTGCGCAGCGCGTCCTTGGCGTCCTCCGGGCCCACCGTCAGGACGGTGACCTCGGCGTCGTCGGCGTCCTCGGCGATCTGCAGCGCCTGCTCGACCGCGTACTCGTCGAGCTCGGAGAGCAGACCGTCCACGTCGTCCCGGTCGACGGTCAGGTCATCGGCGAAGTGCCGGTCGCCAGTGGCGTCGGGCACGTACTTCACAGTGACAACGATCCTCAAGCTCACGCCGGCTCTCCTACTGCATCGTCATTTTCTGGCTGCCTTCTTGCAGGCAGCATAGGCGCCTCTAGCGGCCGATCCCGGTCGGGGCGACCCGCGCTCCGAACGAGATATTACTCGTCAGTACATCCAGTTCATGCCCGCTAAGCAAGCGCTTTGAACTGTGACCTTCGCAACGCAGCGTAACCGGAACTGGACGATTCCGCAGGCCCGGTCAGTCGCGCAACGCGGTGAAACGCCCCTGGTGGTACAGCAGCGGCCGCCCCGAGCCGGCCGGGTCGCCACCGACGACCTCCGCGAGCACGAGACGGTGATCACCCGCGGGCACGCGCGCGTGCACCTTGCACACCAGCCAGGCCAGTACGCCGTCGAGCACGGGAACGCCTTCGGGGCCCTCGCGCCAGACGGTGGGCGCGCCGAACCGGTCGGCGCCACTGCGCGCGAAGGTGGTTGCCAGCTCCTGTTGGTGCTCACCGAGTATGTGGACGCCGACGTGGTCGGCGTGGGAGATCGCCGTCCAGCTGGACGACCCCGTGCCTATCCCGAAGGAGAGCAGGGGCGGTTCGGCGGAGACCGAGGTGAGGGAGGTGGCGGTGAAGCCGACCGGGTCGGTGCCACCCCGCGCGGTGATCACCGCGACGCCGGCCGCGTGCCGCCGGAAGACGGCACGGAACAGGTCGGGTGCGGGGGTTGACGGGGAGGTGGGTGCGGCGAGGTCGGGGGTGGCCGTCATGGAGTTGACCTTCTGCGGGAGACGACGAGCGGATCCGGGGCTGTTCAGCAGCCCGGACAGCGCGCGCTCGCGGTGCGGACGAGGTCGACGTGGACCCGGCCGAAGAGAAGGACTTCCGAAGGCATACGGTCAAGCTGACGATAGATGCCGCGCACAGTCAAGTTCGTCCCGGCATCCGGGACCTGGAATCCGGCACTCACGCCCCGGAGCTCTCGGCGCGGACCGCCTGCCCCAGCGCGGCGATCACATCGGCCTTGCGCGGCTGCCCCACCGCCCGCCGCACGACCCGGCCGTCGGTGTCCAGCACCAGCACGGTCGGGGTCTTGGCGATGTCGAGTGCGCGTACGAGGGACAGGTGGGCCTCGGCGTCGATCTCGACGTGGGTGACGCCGGGGACCAGGCCGGCCACCTCGCCGAGGATGCGCCGGGTCGCCCGGCAGGGCGCGCAGAAAGCGCTGGAGAACTGCACCAGCGTGGCGCGCTCACCCAGTTCGCCACCCAGCTCGGCCGCACCGAGCCGCCTGTCTCCGTCACGCACGCGCACACACCACCCGGCCTGTCACAACTCCCGTCATCCCCAGCAGAAGCGTTCACGAGACCGCAAAGATTCCCGCCTCCCGGGAGCCTTTTCGCTGCGGAATCCTGGGCTCATGGACATCGACGTGAGGGGACCGCGCTTCGGGGCGGCCGTGACGACCGTCGTCCTGGCGGTCGTGCTGATCACCGGGAACGCATGGCTGCTGGCGTGGCAGACCCTGGTGTTCGCGCTCGGCGCGGCGGGCGGTGTGGGCCATTCGCCGTACGGCTGGGCGTTCCAGAGGTTCGTACGTCCCCGGATCGGGCCGGCGCCGGAGTTCGATGCGCCCGAACCGTCGCGGTTCGCGCAGGCGGTGGGGCTGGTGTTCGCGGGTGTCGGCCTGGTCGGCTACACGCTGGGGCCGGTCTGGCTGGGTGTGGTGGCGGCCGGGGCAGCGCTCGTCGCCGCCCTCCTCAACGCGGCGTTGGGGTTCTGCGTGGCGTGCGAGATGTACCTGCTCGCCCAGCAGGTCACCGTACGCACCGAGTAAAGGGGCCGTAAAAGGACGAGGTGGACCTGTACGCCGAAGTGACGAGGATCTCGCCTTGGCCGGGCACCAGGACTGGCTCCCCGCCCGTTCTTGGGGCACGATCTGCGAGATGCCGTAAACCTACGGCTACGTAACTTGTCCGCCGGGAGTCCCTTCCCAGGCAGAGCAGGAAGGGTCCACCCCGCCCATGGCAGAACTCGTCTACCGTCCCGTCGTCGGTCTCGCGCAGACCTTGTTCAAGGTGTGGGACCTGAAGATCGACTGCAAGGGGTCGGAGAACATCCCGCGCTCGGGCGGCGCAGTGCTGGTGAGCAATCACATCAGCTATCTGGACTTCGTCTTCAACGGCCTGGCCGCTCTGCCCCAGAAGCGTCTGGTGCGCTTCATGGCGAAGGAGTCCGTCTTCCGGCACCGGATCTCCGGTCCGCTGATGCGGGGCATGCGGCACATCCCGGTGGACCGCAAGCAGGGCGAGGCGGCCTATCAGCACGCCCTGGACTCGCTGCGCTCGGGCGAGATCGTCGGCGTGTTCCCGGAGGCCACGATCTCGCAGTCGTTCACCCTGAAGAGCTTCAAGTCGGGTGCGGCGCGCCTGGCCCAGGAGGCGGGCGTTCCGCTGATCCCGATGGCCGTGTGGGGCACGCAGCGGTTGTGGACCAAGGGCCACCCGCGCAACTTCAAGCGCAGCCACATCCCGGTCACGATCCGGGTCGGCGAGGCGGTCGACGCCCCCCGCGACCAGTACGCGGGCGCCATCACCCGCCGCCTGCGCGAGCGCGTCCAGGAGCTGCTGGACGCGGCCCAGCGCGCCTACCCAGGCCGCCCCCGCGGCACGGACGACGCCTGGTGGCTCCCCGCCCACCTCGGCGGCACGGCCCCCACCCCGGAACAGGTCCGCGAGGCCGAGGCCCGCTGACACCCCGCCAACCGTCTGCCGCACGGCGGTCGATAAGGTCCGGGCGACAAACCGGAGAGCCGGAGTCCGCGACCGTACGCGGTGCCTGTGGACCCGGCTGCTGACTTCGCTACGGGGGCGGATCGATGCGGCGCTGGATCAAGGTTTCGGTGTGGAGTGCGGTCGTGCTCGGGATCGGCGGCTGGATCGCCGCGCCCTGGGTCGAGGACTGGCAGCTGGTGCGCAGCGCCTGCTCCGGAGCACTGCCCGGCGACGCCGTACGGCAGCTTGCGGCCAAGGGCTCGCACTTCAAGGACGCCGAGTCGGCAACGTACGAGGAGCTCGGCGAGTACCGGTGCTCGCTCACCTTCGAGGGCAACGAGATCAACAGCGATCTGCTGCTGCGGATGAGCGCCTCGACCGGGCGGGATCAGCAGGACCGGGAGTTCATGTCGACCTTCAGGGAGGAGGGTTTCAGCTGGCAGGCGCCGCTGCCGAAGGGGCTGCCCGGTTTCATCGACCACTTCGGCTGGGTGCAGTTCCTGGTGCCGTGCCCGGAGCTGGGCACGGACGACGACGGGCGGCAGCGCAAGCTGCTGGTGCGGGCGCAGTTCGGCCAGGACGCCCTGTTCGGCCATCCGGCCGTCCACGAGACCGCGGTGGCCCTCGTCAACTCCGCCTCCGACGAGCTGGGGTGCGGCGCCGAGCCGCTGAAGGCGCCGAAGACCGACACCGGGCTCGTGCAACCCGAGGACGACCCGAGGACGGTGGCGCTCGACGAGGCCGGCGACACGGGCTGCGGGTGGGCGACGCGGGCCGGGCTGCCGCGTCCGGGCACGTGGCGGGTGGCGGACGGGATGAACGACGCTGCTCCGACGGGCCGTTGCCGGCTGTCCGCGCGGGACACGTGGACCGGGGACGGCGAGGGCGAGCACTCCCTGACGTTCGTCGCATGGTACGGCGACTGGAGCAACCGCCTCACGACCGACGACGACGGCCGCCCCCGGCCGATGACGGCGACCGCCCGCTGCGCCGGCGAGGCCGCCAACTTCGCCGTCGGCGGATCCGACGAGATCCCCGGTGTGCGCCGGGCCGAGCAGCGGGAGCTGCTGGAGACCTTCGCCCGGGACCAGATGCGGCGGCGGGACTGCTCCGGCCTGCGCGTGAACGGCTGACCGGGGGCAGGCAGCTCAGCTCGTGAGTCAGACCCCCCGTACGTACGCGTTGTCGATGATCTGACGCATGGTCTTCGCCCGCTTCTCGGGCACCCGCCGTGCCGTCGCCCAGGCGTCCAGCGCGGTGAACAGCTGGTGCCGGCCGTCCATCAGGTCCCCGCGCACGGGCCCGGACACCGCTCGGTCGGCGATGTCACCCATCGGCGGGCGGGTGGTCAGCTGCCGTGCGGCGGGTCGGTAGGAGCCGCGGGTGTGCCGCCGTACGGCCTCGTCGAAGGCGTCGAGGTCGGCGATGTCGCCCTCCCTCGTGTGCTCGGCGCGGTGCTGCATGAGGGCGCCGATCCGCTTGGCGATGTCTTTCAGGTCGTTGTCGGGCCAGGTGGTGGCGGTCGACGAGTACCACTCCTCGGGCCGTTCGTCGGGCTGCCAGTCGGGGTCGCCGCCCTGCTGGGTGAGCCGCTCCAAGTAGTGCGCGAAGTAGGCGCGCTCGGCGTCGTAGAGGATCGCGAATGCCTCGGGATCCTTGACCAGTTCACCGACGAGGTGTTCCGTTTTGGCCGTCGCCCCCGCGAGTTGGTCGGCGTACTCGAAGTCGGCGTGTGCCTCACCGGGCGCGAGGAAGCGGCCGTACTCGGTGAAGCCGCGCCGGTCCGGTGCCGACTGCTCGGCAGTGACGGCCGGGGCGGCGGCCTCACGATCGGTGGACAGGTAGCGGGCCTCGTCCACGACGTAGTCGGCCAGCATACGGGCCACGCCGGGCGCCATCGCCCTGGGTACGTCGGCCCACTCCATCGCCGCGACGACCGCGTACGCGCCGCGGGCCTGGGCGATGGTGTGGGGAGTGCCGCGGCGGGCAGCCACAGTCGCGGCCACCACCACGTCGCCGAGCACCTCGGCACCGTCGCCGCACGGATTCTCGTGCCGGATGAGCCTGCGCACGGCCGGGTAGCGGGACATGTCGTCGCCGGGGTCGAGCGCGCGGGTGGCGGCGGCCGGGTCCGTGGCGAGGGCGCGGGTCGAGGCCGGGATCTCCTGGCAGGGCGCGTCCTCACCGGAGCCGGAGCCGGCGAGGACCAGCGGCACCGCCGTCGCCGTGGCGAGCAGCGCCAGTGCCACGGCCGAGGTGAGCAGCCAGTGCTTTCTCAGCGGGCCGAACCGTCCCCCGCTCCGCTCGACCCGGTCCTCACCCACGACCCCGCCGTCCTGTACGGCTCCCCCATCACGCATGCCGGGCAGATTAGCGACTGCGGCGGATCAACCCCGTGGCGGGGTCGGCACCGGATCGTGCACCGTGATCCTGGCGCCGGGGCTGAACTTCTCCAGCAAGGCGGCGAGTTCGGCCGCCGCCTCCTCGGCCTCGGCGACCGGCATCGGGGCCATGGTCTCCAGCAGGAAGATGCCGGAGACGGTCTCCTCGGTGAGCCGGGTGCGCGGGCCCTGGCGCCAGTTCCAGCGGCGGCAGGTCACCCCTGCCTCGTCGCGCCACACCACCTCGCCGGTGTCGGGGTGCTCGACGACCTCCTCGCCGCCGGCGACGGTGACGAAGGCCTCGTCGCCGGTGGCCCGCACCAGCCGCATCCCGCCCTCGATGCGGTCGATGTCCTCGCCGCCGACCGGGATCAGATGGGCGACACTGACGGCGTTGTAGACGTCGACGAGGACGTTGATCCGGGGCAGACCGGCGTCCGTGAGGGCTCGTCTGGCCAGCGCCTCCGCCGAGTTGCGGGTGCGCGACGGCTTCGAACCGAACGCCGTGTACACCTCGCGCCAGGCGGCCATGTGCGGATCCTCGTGCGGACCGCGCCCGTCCAGGCGTACGGCGAGACGGCGGGCCGAGTCGTCGAGGAGGGCCGAACTGTCCGCCGTGCTGGGCCCGTTGACGAGTCCGTGTGCTTCGACGGCGATGTGCGTGAAGCCGGGTGCGAGTGCGCGCACCTCGTCGGACACGGTCAGCGTGAGAGTCATGGTCCGCCTTGCCTCAGAGTGCGGTGGGTAGGTGCTGCCAGAGGTGCGGCCGGTCGGGGGCGGCCTTGAGGGCCTTCAGTACCACTGGATGAGGTACAGCATACAGGACCGGATAGTCCAGCTCATTGGACTTCGGGTCGGGCGTGAAGGCCAGGCGTTCGCCGTCCAGGGAGAACTGCGCGTCCACCCCCGGCTTGTTACCGCGCGGGTCCTGTCGGTGCCAGGCGCCGTTGAAGCGCACGGCGACCAGTCCGTGCACCACGTCGAACCTCTGATAGCACAGGGCGGTCGGGATGTCCTCGGCCCGCAGCAGCGCGGCCAGCGCGTGCGCCTTGGCGTAGCAGATCCCCGTACGCAGCTCCAGGACATCGGACGCGCGCCAGGTGACGCGGAGGTCGCCGGAGTCCTGGGAGTGCGGAATGGCATCCCGCACGAACTCGAACGCCCTACGCGCATAGTCATACGAGTCGGCAGCCGACGCCGCGAGCCGGTCAGCCGTCTCCCGCACACGTGGATGGCCATGGTCGATGACCTCGTCGGCGGCCAAATAGGCGGACAGGTCAGAGGTTTCCTGGATCAGCTCCATGCCCGCAGAGCATAGAAACGCGATCACCCGAGAGTCAATGACTTTTCAGGTGACCGCATATCTATGCACTAGCGGGCCCGGCTTACCGCGCCATCTCCTCCTTGAGCGCCGCGACGAACGCGTCCACGTCCTCCTCCGTCGTGTCGAAGGAGCACATCCAGCGCACATCACCCGCGGCCTCGTCCCAGAAGTAGAAACGGAACCGCTTCTGCAGGCGCTCGCTCACGTCGTGCGGCAGCCGCGCGAAGACCGCGTTGGCCTGCACCGGATAGAGGATCTCCACGCCGTGCACGGCGCGGACGCCCTCGGCGAGGCGCTGGGCCATCTCGTTGGAGTGGCGGGCGTTGCGCAGCCACAGGTCCCTGGCGAGCAGGGCCTCCAGTTGCACCGACACGAAGCGCATCTTGGAGGCGAGCTGCATGGACAGCTTGCGCAGATGCTTCATGTGGCTGACGGCGTCCTGGTTGACGACGACGACCGCCTCACCGAACAGGGCGCCGTTCTTGGTGCCGCCCAGGGAGAGGATGTCGACGCCGACCGCGTTGGTGAAGGTCCGCAGGGGGACGTCCAGGGAGGCGGCCGCATTCGCGATGCGGGAGCCGTCCAGGTGGACCTTCATCCCGTGCGCGTGGGCGTGCTCGCAGATCGCGCGGATCTCGTC
The DNA here is from genome assembly GCF_015712165.1 of Streptomyces spinoverrucosus. Classification (NCBI taxonomy): domain Bacteria; kingdom Bacillati; phylum Actinomycetota; class Actinomycetes; order Kitasatosporales; family Streptomycetaceae; genus Streptomyces; species Streptomyces spinoverrucosus. The sequence continues at coordinate 309,080 of NZ_JADPZX010000002.1, forward strand.
CGCTGTGTAGACCGTGCCCAGCTCGGTGGCCTGGGCTATGGAGACGACCTGCGGCATCGCGCGGTGCTCGTCGTCCCAGCCCCAGGCCTGCCGGTCGATCAGCTCGGGGGTGAGCTTGCCGTCCGGTGTGGGTACGGTGAGCAGCTTCAGGCCACCCATCCGCTCGGGGGCGCCGCCCTCGTCGACGTTGATGTGCGCGCTCTCGGCGCAGATCACCGCGCCCCAGCGGTCGGTGACCGCTTGCAGGGCGATGACGTTGGCGCCGGTGCCGTTGAACACCGGGAACGCCTCCGCCGTGGCGCCGAAGTGGCTGCGGACGATCCGCTGGAGGTTCTCGGTGTACGCGTCCTCGCCGTACGCGACCTGGTGCCCGCCGTTGGCCAGGGCCAGGGCGGCGAGCACCTCGGGGTGGGCCCCCGCGTAGTTGTCACTGGCGAAACCGCGGACCTCGGGGTCGTGATGGCGACGCGCGTCGGTCTTCGGGGGGTTCACGGCTTCTCGGTCAGCCACAGACGTTGTCCGTTCACTTCGGCGGCGGGCTTGTCCCAGACACCGGCGATGGCCTCCGCCAGGTCCTTGACGTCGGTGAAGCCCGCGAACTTCGCGTTGGGTCGCTCGGCCCGCATGGCGTCGTGCACCAGTGCCTTCACGACCAGGATCGCAGCCGCCGCGCTCGGCCCCTGCTCGCCCCCGGCCTTGGTGAAGTAGTCGGCCAGGGCCAGCGTCCACGCCTCGGCGGCGGCCTTCGCGGCGGCGTACGCGGCGTTGCCGGCGGTGGGCTTGCTGGCGCCGGCGGCGCTGATCAGGACGTAGCGGCCGCGGTCGCTGCGCTGGAGCGCCTCGTGGAAGGCGAGGGAGGTGTGCTGCACGGTCTTCACCAGCAGCAGTTCCAGCAGGTCCCAGTCGTCGAGCCGGGTCTTGGTGAAGGTCTCGCTGCCGCGCCAGCCGCCGACCAGGTGGACCAGGCCGTCGACGCGTCCGAACTCCTTCTCGACGCGGTTCGCCCAGTCCTGGGCGGCCTGCCGGTCGAGCAGGTCGACGGTGTCACCGACGACGGTGGCGCCACCGTGTGCGTAGCTGGCCGCGTCCACGGCCTCCGCCAGTCGCTCCGGGTCGTTGTCGGAGCCGACGACGATCGCGCCCGCCTCGGCCAGCCGCAGCAGCGTCGCCCGGCCGGCGGGTCCGCCCGCGCCGGCCACCGCGATCACCGCACCACTGAGAGCCCCGTTGCCCGCCATGTTCCTCGCCTCCTGAGCGACGTTGTCGGTGCGGTCGCTCACGCGGCGACCCGCTGTGCGTTGTCCGCCGTGATGCCCTTGGTCGAGGCGATCACGTTCTTGAGTTTCTTGGACAGCGCTTCATAGAACATGCTCAGCGGAAACTCGTCCGGAAGCACGTCATCGACGAGCTTGCGCGGCGGCAGGGTCAGGTCCAGGGCGTCGGGGCCCTTGGCCCACCTGGAGCCCGGGTGCGGGGCGAGGTAGGTGGAGACCAGCTCGTACCCGGCGAACCAGTGCACGAGCTTGGGGCGGTCGATGCCGTCCCGGTAGAGCTTCTCGATCTCGGCGCACAACTGGTTGGTGATCTGCGGCGCGCGCTCCCAGTCGATGGACAGCTTGTTGTCGGTCCACCGGACGACGTCGTGCTTGTGCAGGTAGGCGAAGAGCAGCTGGCCGCCCAGGCCGTCGTAGTTGCGGACCCGCTCGCCGGTGACCGGGAAGCGGAACATGCGGTCGAACAGCACCGCGTACTGCACGTCACGGGCCTGCGGAACGCCCTCGCCGGCCAGCTTCACGGCCTCCTTGAAGGCGGTGAGGTCGCAGCGCAGCTCCTCCAGGCCGTACATCCAGAACGGCTGGCGCTGCTTGATCATGAACGGGTCGAACGGCAGGTCGCCGTGGCTGTGAGTGCGGTCGTGGACCATGTCCCACAGCACGAAGGCCTCTTCGCAGCGCTTCTGGTCGTGGACCATGGCGGCGATGTCCTCGGGCAGGTCGAGGCCCAGCAGGTCGACGGCGGCCTCGGTGACCCGGCGGAAGCGGGCGGCCTCGCGGTCGCAGAAGATGCCGCCCCAGGAGAAGCGCTCGGGGGCCTGGCGCACGGCGATGGTCTCGGGGAAGAGCACCGCGGAGTTGGTGTCGTAGCCGGCCGTGAAGTCCTCGAAGGTGATGCCGCAGAACAGCGGGTTGTCGTAGCGGGTGCGCTCCAGCTCGGCCAGCCAGTCGGGCCAGACCATGCGCAGCACGACCGCTTCGAGGTTGCGGTCCGGGTTGCCGTTCTGCGTGTACATCGGGAAGACGACCAGGTGCTGCAGGCCGTCCCGCCGGTTGGCGGCGGGCTGGAAGGCGAGCAGCGAGTCCAGGAAGTCGGGCACCTTGAAGCCGTCGTCGGCCCAGCGGCGCAGGTCCCGCACGAGGGCCGTGTGGTAGGCGGCGTCGTGGGGCAGGAGCGGGGACAGTTCCCGCACGGCGTCGACGACACGCCCTACGGCGAGCTCGGCCTGCGCCGGGGCGGGGGCGCCCTCGGCCTCGAAGTCGATCGATCCGTCGTTGGACTGCCATGGCCGGATCTGCTCCACGGCATCCTTGAGCACGGGCCACGCCGGGTGCTCGACCACCCTGCTCACCGAAGGAACCTTCCCCTCCGCGCCCACCTGCACAAGAATTTCCGTCATGTCCCATCCTCCACGGGAGAACCTCGCGTAAGGAGACCGTATACACACCAGGTTTCACCCAGCAAGAGGACCCTCGGGAAATTATTCTGCGCCACCCCTACCTTCACCGCACTTTTTCCTGTCGGACACGGCGAGCACGAAGCCACATCGCTCCGTCGTCACCCTCTGCCCGGCACGGCCCCACGCGATACGGTCCACAAGGGGCCGCGGCCCCACCACCGCCGACGTCGACGGAAGCGAGTCGAACCTTGAACTTCCTCACCATCGGTCACCGCGGAGTCATGGGCGTCGAGCCCGAGAACACCCTCCGGTCCTTCGTCGCCGCTCAGGAGGCCGGTCTCGACGCGATCGAGCTCGACCTCCATCTGAGCAAGGACGGCGCACTCGTCGTCATGCACGACACCGACGTGGACCGTACGACGGACGGCTCCGGGCCGATCGCCGAGAAGACTCTCGCCGAGCTGCGCACCCTGGACGCGGGCCGGGGCGAGCGGGTCCCGGTGTTCGAGGAGGTCCTGGACGCGGTCCGGGCGCCGCTGCAGGCCGAGATCAAGGACGTGCGGGCGGCACGGGCGCTGGCCGAGGTGATGCGCGAGCGGGATCTGTCCGGCCGGGTCGAGGTGTCCTCGTTCCACGACGCGGCGATCGCCGAGATCGCCCGGCTGGTGCCCGGCGTCCGCACCGCGCTGATCGCCAGTCGCTACGGCACCGACATCGTGGAGCGAGCCGTCGAGGCCGGAGCGGCGACGGTCTGCCTCAACGTCCGCAGGCTCACCCTGGAGACCGTGGAGCACGCGCGCGAGGCGGGCCTGCGGATCATCGGCTGGGTGGTGAACACGCAGGAGCACCTGCGTCTCGTACGAGCGCTGGAGCTGGACGGCGCGACGACCGACCACCCGGAGATCAAACGCACCGGCCGGTTCACGGCGTAGGGCCTACGCCAGCTCCTTGACCAGCAGTTCGAACTGCAGGTCGGCGCGCTGCGGAATGCCGAACCGCTCGTCGCCGTACGGGAACGGGGTCATCCGTCCCGTACGGCGGTAGCCGCGCCGTTCGTACCAGGCGATGAGGTCCTCGCGCACGGAGATCACGGTCATGTGCATCTCCCGGGCATCCCAGGTGTCGCGGACCTGCCGCTCCGCCTCCGCGATGATCACCTTGCCGAGGCCGGAGCCCTGGAGCAGGGGGCTGACCGCGAACATGCCGAAGTAGGCGTGGTCGGCGCGGTGTTCGAGCTGGCAGCAGGCGACGACGGTGCCGTCCCGCTCCACGGTCAGCAGCCTGCTGTCCGGCGCCTTGATGACCTCCAGGACACCCTCGGGATCGGTCCGCTGCCCCTCAAGGATGTCCGCCTCGGTGGTCCACCCCGCCCGGCTGGAGTCGCCCCGGTACGCCGACTCGATCAGTGCGACCAGCGTGTCCACGTCGGCGTCGGTGGCGTCGCGGAAGGTCAGTCCGTGGGCGGTGGCACTGTCCATGAGGGTGTCTCTCCGATTGTCCGGCGCGGCTCGGGCATCGACGAGGGTAACCCTGCCACTAGGCTCCGGGTGCATGGTGCACGTACTGAGCGGCCGGATCCTGCTGCGCCCCACCGACCCCGAGCGGTCCCGCGACTTCTACGGCGAGCAACTCGGCCTCGCCGTCTACCGCGAGTTCGGCACGGGGCCGGACCGCGGCACCGTGTACTTCATCGGCGGCGGCCACCTGGAACTCTCCGGCCGCTCCGAGTCCCCGCCGTCCCCGGCCGTACGGTTGTGGCTTCAGGTCGACGACGTGTCCGCCGCGCACGACGAACTGCGGGGCAAGGGCGTGGAGATCGTACGGCCGCCGGTCCGTGAGCCGTGGGGGCTGATCGAGATGTGGATCGCGGATCCGGACGGTGTGCCGATCGTGCTGGTGGAGGTTCCCGCCGATCATCCGATCCGGTACCGGCCGGGCATCTGACAGCGCACCTCACGCCGGGCGGTGCTCCCAGCCGCGGTCGGTGCGGGTCAGCTCACGGAAGCCCGCCTCGGTGAGCCGGTCGATCGCCGTACGGTCCTCGGCCGCCTCGTAGGCGAGCACGCGGTCCGCGCCGCACAGCCGGAGCCAGTCGGCGGCCTGGGCGAGCAGCCGGCGCTCCCAGCGCTCCGCCCGGCGGGACGGCTCGACGTGCAGGTTGCCGACGTCCGCGAGACCACCGGCCCGGACGTGCCGTTCGGGCCGGGCCAGTGCCGTGTCCACCTCGACGAAACCGACGGCGCGCCCCTCGTCGTACGCCGTCCAGCGGGTGCCGCACTCCCCCAGCGTGCGCTCGTACGTCACACCTGGCCGGGGTTCGGGCCGGGGCAGGTCGGCGACGCGGGCGATGAGCAGCACCTCCGTGTGGCCGGTGTGGCGGAACCCGGCACGCTCGTAGACGGACCGGACGTGCGGCCAGGGCCGGGGCAGGCCGTACACGGCCGGGGCCGGCAGCGTGCCGTCGGCGTAGCGCACCCGGACCCGCCAGCGGGCCAGCTGTGCCAGGCAGGCCTGTGTCAGCAGGTCGGCGGCCCGCTCGGTGTCCGGCCGGAACGAGGCCGGCGGGGCGCACACGAACCAGCGGATCTCACCGGCGTCGCGGTAGTGCTCGCCGACCTCGGCGTCGGCGCGGTAGCGCAGCAGATGGGCGGCCGCGACGACGGAACCACGCTGCTCGGCGACGAGTGTGACCCGCTCGCTCACCCACGGGTCGGTGACGAACTCGTCGGGCTCCCGCTCCAGCGCGCTGAGCACGGTGTTGACGGAGACCGAGACACCAGGGACGACGGCGGCGACATGCGCGTTGACCAGTTCGGTGAGCTGGTCGCGGTCGTCGCGGCGGAAGGGGCGCACCTGGGGCGCGGACATGCGGAACCTCCGGGCAGGGGAAATCGTCTGGAGGCCGCCATGCGGTGCGGTACGGGGCGATCGTACGTCGGCGGCGGCGCCGGGCGCGAGCAGGTTTCCGGATGGCCGCTGTCAGTGGGCGGGGCTAGCGTGCTGGTGGAGGTTCTCGCTGCGGAAGGAACGTCGGATGAAGCTCGCCAAGCCGGTGGTCGGCGGCCCCTGCTGGGTCGAACTGGGCACGAGTGACATGGACGCGGCCAAGCGGTTCTACGCAGAGCTGTTCGGCTGGCGGTCCGAGACCGACCCGCGTCAGGAGGCGGGCGGTTACACGCTCGCGCACCTGGGCGACGCGGCGGTGGCCGCGCTGACGCCGCTGTACCAGGAGGGGCAGCCCGTCGCGTGGACCGTGTCGTTCGCCGTCCGGGACGCCGACGAGACCGCGCAGCAGGTGACGGCGGCCGGCGGGACCGTGCTGATGGGACCGATGGACGTGTTCGACATGGGCCGCTTCGCGGTGGCCACCGACCCGGCCGGCGCCGCCTTCACGCTGTGGCAGCCACGGGCCTTCGAGGGGGCGGGACTGTTCAACGCGCCCGGCGCGCTGGGCTGGGTGGAACTGCTCACCCGGGAGCCCGCACGCGCGCGCGACTTCTACACGACCGTCTTCGGCTGGACCGTCAACGCCTCGGAGCACTACACCCAGTGGGGCCTGGCCGGCCAGGACTTCGGCGGCATGATGACCATGGACGACAAGTTCCCGCCCGAGGTGCCGCCGCACTGGCTGCCGTACTTCGCGGTGGACGACGTCGACGCCACCACCGCCACGGCGACCGGGGCGGGCGGGACGGCCCTGATGGAACCCACGTCCGTGCCGGAGGGCCCGCGCATCGCGGTCCTGCGCGACCCGCAGGGTGCGGTCTTCGGTGTCTACCTCGCGGGTGACGAGGGCTGAGGCGCGCGGCCGGGGTTTGCGCTGGAGTGCGCTCCAGCTCCTAGCGTCGTGGGCACGACCTGCCCGACGTTCCGAAGGGGAACGCACCGTGCGTTACACACTGTTCGGCAAGACCGGTCTGCGCGTGAGCGAGCTGAGCCTCGGCGCGATGACCATCGGCGACGACTGGGGCTGGGGCGCCGACCAGGACACCAGCGCGCGGATCGTGAACGCCTACGCGGACGCGGGCGGCAACTTCGTCGACACCGCCAACAACTACACGGACGGCAGCTCGGAGCGCATCCTCGGCGGCCTGCTTCAGGGGCGGCGCGACGAGTTCGTGCTGGCCAGCAAGTACACGTGCGGCACCCGCGACGGTGACGTCAACGCCGCGGGCAACCACCGCAAGAACCTGGTGCAGTCGGTCGAGGCCAGCCTGGAGCGGCTGCGCACCGACCGCCTCGACGTGCTGTGGGTGCACGCGCGCGACAACTTCACCCCGGTCGACGAGGTGATGCGGGCGCTGGACGACCTGGTCCGGACCGGCAAGGTGCTGTACGTCGGCGTCTCGGACTGGCCGGCCTGGGAGATCGCGCAGGCCAACACGCTGGCCCAGTTGCGGGGCTGGACGGCGTTCGCGGGGTCGCAGCTGCGCTACAGCCTGCTGGAGCGGACGCCCGAGCGGGAACTGCTGCCGCAGGCGCGGGCGTTCGACCTGGCCGTGCTGGCATGGGGGCCGCTCGGGGCGGGGAAGCTGACCGGAAAGTACCGGCGCGGCGAGGCGGGGCGGCTGGACGTCACCGGCGACACGCTCGACTCGCGCGAGGAGGCCGTCGTGACGGCGGTCCTGGAGATCGCCGAGCAGGGCGGCTGGAGCCCGGCGCAGGTGGCGCTGGCCTGGCTGCTCGGGCGGCCCGGCAACGTCGTCCCCATCATCGCCGCCACCAAGGAGAGCCAGCTCGCCGACAATCTCGGGGCGGTCGACGTCCGGCTCGACCCGGACGCCGTGGCGCGCCTCGACGAGGTGAGCGCGCCGGCGCTGGGCTTCCCGCACGACTTCGTCCGCGAGCCGGGCATCACCCGGAACATCTACGGCGACCGCTGGAGCGAGATCGACGACCGGCGCTCCACGTATCGGCGGACGGCGCACGACGTGCTGTGACCACGCGAGGCATCCGGAGACTCAGCCCCGCAGCGCGCCCAGGCGCCCCTCCAGCTGGTCGAGCAACTCCCCCAGCAGGGCGGCGAGTTCGCCCTGCTGCGGCCCGTCGAGTCCGGACAGCACGGCGCTTTCGTAGGCGAGCTGCTCGGGCAGGACGGTGTCGACGAGGTCCCGTCCGGGGTCCGTGAGCCGGACGTGGGCGACGCGCCGGTCACGGTGGTCGCCGCGCCGCTCGACCAGAGCGCGTTCGGTGAGCTGCTTGAGGCGTTTGGTGACGGCGGCACCGGAGGAGAAGGTCTCGCGGGCCAGTTCGCTGGGGGTCAGCTCGTGCCCGGTACGGCGCAGCGCGGCGAGCAGGTCGAACTCCGGCCGACTGAGCCCGGCCCGGCGCAGTGGGGCGTCCTCGGCCTGCTGGAGGAGCGCGGCACAGCGGTTGACCCGGCCGATGATCTCCATGGGCCCAGTGTCGAGATCGGGATGCACGGCCTGCCACTGCCGGACGACAACGGCGACGGTGTCACGGCGGCCGGTGAGGCCGGGGTGGCGCGAGTCGCCGGGGTGGCGCGCGTCGCTGTCACGACGGCCGATGTCGCCGGGGTGACGTGCGTCGCCGGGCTGACGCGCGTCGCCAGTGCGGCCCACGTCGCTGTCACGGCGGCTGATCTCGCCAGGGTGACGCGCGTCGCTGTCACGGCGGCCGACGTCGCCAGGGTGACGCGCATCGCTGTCACGGCGACCGGTGCCGCCGGGGTGACGCAAGTCGCCAGGGCGGCCCACGTCGCTGTCACGGCCGCCGATGCCGCCGGGGTGGCGCGAGTCTCCGGGCTCTACCGCGTCGCCGGGCTGGACCGCGTCGCCAGAGCGGCCCACGTCGCTCTCACGGCGGTCGCTGTTACGGCGGTCGCTGCCACGGCGGCCGATGTCGCCAGGGTGACGCGCGTCGCTGCCACGGCGACCGGTGCCGCCGGGCTGACGCGCGTCGCCAGGGTGGCGCGCGTCACCCGCGGGATCCGCGTCCCCGGTTGCGTCATGCCGCCCCGCCGCATCTCCCCCATCGGACCCGCGCCCGTTCGTCCCCGTCATGGCCGTGCGTCCTCCGTCGTCCTGCCCGTGTCCCCGTCCAGGAGCAGCCCCTGGCGTCGTACCGTCGCCGCGAGCGTACGGTGTCCTGCCTGTTCGGCGTGGACGACCCGCTCCTGGGGCAGGGCCCGCTGCCACCACTCGCCGGACGCGGCGTCGGCGGTGGCACGCAGGTCGACGAGAGCGGCGGCGAGCGTGCGGCGGGCGGCTTCCAGCGCGTCGGCGGCGGGCTGCGGCTCGGCCAGCAGGCGGGCCGTGCGCTCGCGGGCCCGTTCGGCGGCGGTCAGGGCGTGTTCGAGGCGAGCGCCCGCACTCCGGTTGGTGACGGCGACGGCGGCGACGAAGCCGACGAGCGCGCCGACGAAGGTGTCCACGACCCGTTCCGTGATCAGCACCCTCGGCTCCTGGAAGCCTGTGAACTCGGTGATGAGCAGCGCCATCGGCGTGACGCACACGCTGCCGAGCCAGTAGTTGCGGCTGACCAGCGCCTCGGCGCCGAAACTGCAGGCGAGGCAGCACAGCACGAGCGCCGCCTGGCCGAGGTGGGCGAGTGGGGTGAGGGCGGCGAAGACGAGCACCCCGGCGAGGTTGCCGACGACGCGCTGAATGCCCCGGCTCCAGGTGAGCGTGATGTTGGCCTGGTAGAGGGCGGCCGCGGTGACCAGCGCCCAGTACGGGCGGCCGATGCCGAGCGCCAGGGAGGCGTATCCGGCGAGGGCACAGCCGAGGGCGGTACGGACGGCGATCGGGCCGAGGGACCTGAGGGCGCGCCGCAACGGCCGGTGCGGTGCGGCCAGTTCGACGTCCACGCCGAGCAGTTCGTCGGCGTCGGGGTCGCCCGCGTACGGCACGGGCCGGGTGCCGCGCAGGTCTCGGGCCCAGGCGCGCAGCCGTGCGGGATCGGTGTCGGCGGGCGCGGCGAGGGCGACCTCGGCGCGGACGACGAGGGCGCGCAGGGCACGTCGGGTCGTGGAGCGGGCCCCGGCGGACAGCAGTGACTGCCAGGCCGCCTGCACGGCGGCGGCCGCGGCGGCGCGGGCCCTGGCGTGCCCTTCGACGGTGCCGCGCGTCTCGGCGTACGCGGCGGCGGCGTTCAGGGCCTGTGCGGTGGCGCGGCGCTCGGGGCCGTGCGGGCGGACCAGGCCCGGGGCCATGCCGACGAGCCAGGCCCACGCGCCGGCGGCGATACCCAGCGCCAGGTGTCCGGGCACCTGGTCCAGGGACTGCGGGGCGAACAGCGCGGCGGAGCTGACGAAGGTGAGGACGACGTTGCCGGGCGGGCCGATCCGGGCGGCGTCGCACAGCGCCTTCTGGACGGCCGCCAGCAGCGCGCCGACGGTGACCAGCACGACGGCGTTGGTGGTGAGCGAGGCCGTGACCAGCGCGGTGGCGAGGCCGCCGAGCATGCCGAGCACCACCCACGCCAGAGCCCGGGCCCGGGCGGCGTACGGACGATTATGGGCGTACAGGGCGCACAGGGAGCCGGCCATCGTGTACATGGCCAGGTCGAGGCGGTCCATGGTGAGCAGGGTCAGGTTGGGCGGAGCGAGCGCGACCACCACGCTCAGCGCGGGCTTGAACCAGATCTCGGAGGGTCGGCCCACGCGCAGCACACCGGCGACCGGGAGCCGGCGCACACGCGGGGTCGGAGGGGCGGGGGGCGCACTGCTCATGGAAATATGTTAGCAAGTGTTTTACTCGTAAAACGAATGCGCTCTGTCGAGCGCTCCCCGCGTACACCCTTGCGCTCGCGTGCGCGCCGCATGAACCGGGCATCCCTATCGAGCGGGGTCCCTATCAACCGGGCATCCCTCATGAACCGGGCATCCCTGGAACCGACCGTCGAGCGGGGAGGTGCGGATGCACGGACCGGCCGCGTCGGGCTGGCTGCTGGTCGCGCTGTGCGTGGCGACCGGCACCTACTGCCTGCTGCGCCTGCGCAGCGGGGTCGAGGAGCAGCGCCGTTCGGCGGGGGACGAGGCGCTGATGGGTTTCGGCATGGCCGCGATGGCCGTACCGGCGGCGGTGTACACGCCACCGCAGTGGGCCTGGCCCGTCTACGCGGTCGTCTTCGGTGGGGCGGCCCTGCGCGCCCTGTGGACGGCGCGCACCGGCACACACCACCTGCACCACTCGGTGGGCGCCTCGGCCATGGTCTACATGGCGTGGGCGATGGCCGACGCCCCGGCCGCCGCCCAGGGACACGGGCACGGCGGCTCCGGACACCCGCTGCTGACAGGCGCGCTGCTGCTGTACTTCACCGGATACGTCCTGCTGGGCGGAGCCAGACTGATCCCGGTGCCCGCCGTGGCGGGCGGCCCATCGGCCACCGGGTGGAGCGACCGGCCCGAACTGGCGCGGGCCTGCCGACTGTCGATGGGCATCGCCATGGTCGCGATGCTCATCACGCTCTGAGACTCACTCCGTGCACAGCCAGGTTGTGAGCGAAACCGTGGCATGCGTCACTTGCCGGAAGGAGCCGTACCTCTCAGTAGCCTGCCGCTCATAGGCTGTTCCCATGATGGTCCCCGCCGCACTCCTGCTGCTCGGCGCCCTGACCGCCGTCCTGGCCCCGCGGCTGCTCGCCCGGGCCGACTGGCCGGACCGCGAACCGGTGGTGGCGCTGTGGGCCTGGCAGTGCGTGGTGGCGGGCGTCCTGCTGTGCTGCGCACTGTCGATGACGCTCAGCGCGGCGGCGGCCTGGCAGGCCGTGCGCGGCCATGTGTTCGCACCCGCGCCGAGCGCGGTCGTCGAGGCGTATGCGCTGGGTGCGGCGGTCCCCTGGGCGGCGGCGACCGCGGTGTCGCTCGCCTGCGGCGCGGTGTGGAGCGCGGCGATGCTGGTCCGGGAGGTCGTACGAGCCCGCGCGCTGTGTCGGCGACGGCGGGCCGAACTCCTCGTCCGCGCCCCGCTGCTGCCCGGCGAGGAACCCGCCGACGGGCGGCTCGTGGTCCTGGAGGGTGAGCGGCCGGACGCCTGGTGGCTGCCCGGCACGGCGCCCCGACTCGTCATCACCACGGCCGCGCTGCGCCGCCTGAAGGGGCGGCAACTGGACGCCGTCCTGGCACACGAGCAGGGCCACGCGCGGGCCCGGCACGACTGGCTGCTGCACTGCTCGGCCGCGCTCGCGGGCGGGTTCCCGCAGGTGCGGGTGTTCGCCGCGTTCCGTGACGAGATGCACCGGCTGGTGGAACTCGCCGCGGACGACGTGGCCTCCCGCCGCTTCGGCCGCCTCACCACCGCCCTGGCGCTGGTGGAACTCAACGAGGACCGGGGCCTGTTCGGCCCCGGCCCGGCCCCGCACGCGGACGTGCCCCAGCGGGTGCACCGCCTGCTCACTCCCCCGGCCCGCCTCACCGCGGCCCACCGGCTGCGCCTGACGGCGACGGCGGCCATGGTGCCGGTGGTGCCGCTGCTGGTGGCGTTCGTGCCGGGGTTGCGGGCGCTGGGGTAGCCGCGCGTCCCGGTGCCGCGGCCGGCGCCTGCAGCGCTCAGATCAAGCCTTCCTGCGCCCCAGTTACCCTCGGTCATTGGCCTCCCGCCCCAAGCGTCGGCAAAGATCGCACCATGCACCAACCGTCCGTCGATTCCCCGCCCCGCCCATCCGTCCGTCACACAACTCTCCGTGCCGGGATCGCGCTGGCGTCGATCTCGCTGCTGCTTCTCGTCCTGGTCGCCGCCGAGTGGGGGCCGGTGATCGTCCTGGACCGCGTGCTCTCCCGGACCACCCACCGCTGGGCGGTCGAGGAGTCCGGGCTCACACAGGTGTGCCGGGTGCTCACGGACTGGGTGTGGGATCCGCAGACGATGCGCGTCCTGTGCGCGGGTGTCGTGCTGTGGCTGGTGTGGCGGCGCTCGGCGTGGTGGACGGCGGCGTGGCTGGCGGTCACCGTGGCGGTGAGCACCTGCGTGCAGCAGGCCATGAAGGCCGCGGTCGGCCGTGAACGGCCCGTCTGGCCCGACCCCGTCGACTCGGCCCATTACGCGGCCTTCCCGTCCGGCCACGCCATGACGGCCACGGTGGTCCTGGGCCTGCTGCTGTGGCTCCTGCACCACTGTCGCGCCGGCCGCACCCTGTTCCGTGCGGCCCTTGCTGTCGCCCTGGTGTCGGTGGCCGGCGTCGGCCTGACCCGGGTGTGGCTCGGCGTGCACTGGCCGACGGACGTGGTCGCCGGCTGGCTGCTCGGGGCGATGGTGGTGGCCCTGGCGGTGACGGCCCACAAGCGTTGGCATCCCTGACCGCAGGGCCGTGCGTCAGGGCCGGTTGGTGTGGCACCGTTCCTCGGACGGCGTGGCGGGTCGGCCCATAGGATCACCGCATGACCGCCGTTCTGTTCGACTTCTCCGGAACCCTCTTCCGGGTCGAGTCCACCGAGGCCTGGCTGCGCGGCGTCCTCACCAAGGCCGAAGTCGTCCTGACCGAACCCGAGTTCACCAAGGCGGCGCAGGCACTGGAGGCGGCGGGCGCGCTGCCCGGCGGGGCGGCCCCGCAGCACGTCCCCGCCGAACTCGCCGAGCTGTGGGAGGTCCGCGACCGGACCCCCGAGGAGCACCGGGCCGCCTACACCGGCCTCTCGCGCCAAGTTCCGCTGCCCGACCCAAGGCTGCACGACGCCCTCTACGAGCGCCACATGTCACCGGACGCGTGGACGCCGTACCCGGACGCCGCCGAGGTGCTGGGCGCGCTGCGTGAACGCGGGATCGGCGTCGGCGTGGTCAGCAACATCGGCTGGGATCCGCGCCCGGTCTTCCGCGCGCACGGGCTCGACGAGTACGTGGACACGTACGTCCTGTCGTACGAGCACGGCATCCGCAAACCGGACCCGCGACTGTTCGCGGCCGCCTGCGCCGAGCTCGGCGCCGACCCGCGGGAGGTGCTGATGGTGGGGGACGACCGGCGGGCCGACGGCGGCGCGGCGGCGCTGGGCTGCGCGGTGCACTTCGTGGACCATCTGCCGGCCGACCGGCGGCCGGACGGGCTGCGCCCGGTGCTGGGCCTGGTGCGCTGATCCCCGCTCTGCTCGGTGCGCCGATCCCGGCTCGGCCGGTGCGCTGATCTCGCAAGACCACCGCCCACCCCGGACGATCCCCCGCGTCGCCCGGGGCAGGACGGCACCACCGGCACCGGCCGCTCATGGGCCGGTCCGGACGCGTTGAGTATAGTTGGCTGGCAGCCAGTCAACGCAGGAGTTACAGCATGACCCCCCGTAGCGCCTCGGTCAATCAAGAGTTGCGGCGGCGCTCCCGGGAGCGGCTTCTGCAGGCGGCGGTCGAGCTGGTGAGCGAGCGGGGATACGAGGCGACGACGCTCGGGGACATCGCGGACCGGGCCGGATCGGCGCGCGGACTGGTGTCGTACTACTTCCCGGGCAAGCGCCAGCTGGTGCAGTCGGCCGTGCACCGGCTGATGCACCGCACCCTGGAGGAGGCGCTGGAGCGCGAGCCGCGCACCGAGGACGGCCGGGAGCGGATGGCGCGGGCCATCGACGCGATCCTGGGGCTGGCCCGGGACCGGACCGTGCTGATGCGTCAGCACATGGCCGGGCTGCTGGACACCGAGGGTTTTGTGCAGTGCCCGGAGCAGCAGCGGCTGGCGGAACTGCTGCGCGACACCGTGGCCCGGCACGGCTCGTCCGACACCGGCACCGACTATCCGATGCTGCGCGCGCTGCTCATGGGCTCGGTCTACGCGATGGTGCTGCCGAACGTGGGGATGCCGATCGCTCCCCTGCGCGCCGAGCTGTTCCGGCGCTACCGCCTCGACTGGGAGCTGGGGGTCCCGCCGGACACCGAAGCGCCCGGCGGGACATGGGACACGGATGTGTCCCGCTTCTTCGCGACTGGAGCGACTGGAGCGGCCCAAGCGACCGGAACCACCGAAGCGGCGGTAGCGACCGAAGCGGCTGGCACGCCGGGTGCGCCCGTGCCGCCCGTCGATGATCAGTCGTCGTCGAAGCCGAAGTAGTCCGGCTGCGTCTGCACGTTGAGCTCACGCAGCTTGACCCACCGCGCGGGATCCGTGCGCCGGTCGTCGAGCTTCAGGACGTCGAAGCCCTTCGCCATGTCGTTCGAGTAGATGTAGCCGTTGTAGTAGTACGCCGACCAGGACCCGCCACTCGAGAGGCTCTCGGTGCTCAGCGGGCCGCGCTCGAAGTAGGCGATCTCCCTGGGGCGCGCGGAGTCGGTGAAGTCCCAGACCGAGACACCGCCCTGGTACCAGGCCTGGACCATGATGTCCCTGCCCCTGACCGGGATCATCGAGCCGTTGTGGGCGACGCAGTTCTCGGTGTCCGCCTGGTGCCGGGGGATCTTGTAGTAGCTGCGGAAGACGAGCTTGCGCTTGTCGCCCTTGCCGACGATGTCGTAGATGCCGTCGGCGCCCCGGTTCGGGCCGATCTCCGCGTTGCAGACGGCCGCGCCGCCACCGCCGAGCTCGTCGGTGAAGACGACCTTGTTGGCCTTCAGGTTGAAGGTCGCCGAGTGCCAGAAGGCGAAGTTGACGTTGTCCTGCACCCGGTCGATGACCTTCGGGCGCTCCGGGTCCTTGATGGAGAACAGGATGCCGTCGCCCATGCAGGCGCCCGCGGCCAGGTCCTTCGAGGGCAGCACGGTGATGTCGTGGCAGCCGGTGGTCTTGGAGACACCCGGGTTGGTGGGTCCGCCCGGGTTGCCGCCGCCGTCGGGGCCTTCACCCGGGAAGAGCACCGGGAAGCCCACCACGGCGGCCTTCTCGGGGGCGTGCCGCGGCACCTTGATGACCGAGATGCCGTCGTGCGGCGGCTGGCAGTCGGGGTAGGCGGCGTTCGGCGAGTACGAGGAGACGTAGATGTAGACGTTGCGGCGCTCGGGCACCAGCGTGTGGGTGTGCGAGCCGCAGGCGGTCTCGACGGCGGCGACGTACCGGGGGTTGCGCTTGTCGCTGATGTCGAAGACCTTCATGCCCTCCCAGGAGGACTTCTCGGTCACCGGCTGCGTGGTGCTGCTGCAACTGCTGTCGCTGCGCGAGGAGTCGGTGGACAGGAACAGCAGGTCGCCGGAGACGGAGATGTCGTTCTGCGAGCCGGGGCACAGCACTTGGGCGACGGTCTTCGGTGCCCTCGGGTTGCTGATGTCGAAGATGCGGAAGCCGTCGTAGTTGCCGGCGAAGGCGTATCGGCCCTGGAAGGCGAGGTCCGAGTTGGTGCCGGGCAGTACGTCCTTGGGGATGTTGGTGAGGTGCTCGATGTTGGCGGAGTGGACGATCTCGTCCTTGCCGGGTATCTCCCCCGATTCCAGCGCCTCGCGCACCTCGGCCTGAGTGCTGCGCGAGACCTCCTGACCGGTCGACGGGGCGTCGCCCGGGTCGGGGATCGCGCTCGCCGGATGAGCCGTCAGCAGTGCGGCCAGGAGTCCGGCGGCTGCGGTGGCAACGCCGAGACGTCTGAGCCGCGTTCGAGGATCTTTCGACAGGATCACTGCGCCTACCCTTCTTCCGTTCGTCAGGAACGGTTCACGGACCTGAGCAGTATCGTCTTGGCCATGCACAGATCAAAAGAGGGAAGCCGAGATGTAATGCAGGTTTTCGCACGGGCGTTGGGCATCACGGTCTCGCTGACCGCGCTGGCCGTCCTGGGGCTCACGGCCTGCGACTCCGGCACGGACGGCGAGCCGGACGGGGCGAGCGGCCCGTCGGTGATCGTGCCCGGCGCACCCGGCGAGGCCAACCGGACCCTGTCCGCCGAGGACGCGGCGAAGCAGCGGCCGGACGACGACTCCCCCAACTCCGCCGACGTCGACTTCACGCGGATGATGATCGAGCATCACGCACAGGCGCTTCAGATGACCGAACTCGCCCCGGACCACGCCGAGTCGTCGCAGGTGAAGAAGGTGGCCGAGCGGATCGAGGCCGCGCAGCGACCGGAGATCGAGGTGATGCGCAGCTGGCTGAAGGAGCACGGGAAGACCGAGGAGGGCGGCGGTCACGACCATGCCGCGATGCCGGGCATGGCGACCGAGGCACAGTTGGGCAAGCTGCGGGCGGCGCGGGGAGAGGCCTTCGACCAGCTCTTCCTCACACTGATGATCACTCATCACGAGGGTGGGATCACGATGGCCGCGGAGGTGAAGGCGCAGGGCAACAACGTTCGGATCGAGGAATTGGCCGACGATGTGATCGCCCAGCAGACCAGCGAGATCACGCGGATGCGCGGGATGCTGTGAGCGGCGACCGGCCCGGTCAGCGGCGTGCGTGACGCGGGGTCAGAAAGCCGGCGTCCCGGGCCTGCGCGATCAGCCGCAGCGACCGGCGGCGGCTGCGCCCGGTCGCGCACATCACCGCGAGGACCGGGTCGACGCCCTCCGCCTGCGCGGCACGGTACTCCTGCGCGACCAGCCGCCGCCCCTCGATGCCTCGCGGCCAGGCGGACCGGGCACGCCGGGCACCTACCGGGTCGTCATACGATTCACAGGCCCCGGCGGACGGTTCACAGGCCCCGGAGTACGGTTCACAGGCCCCGGAGTACGGTTCACAGATCCCGTCATACGCTTCCTGCGCGTCACGGACCGCGTCATAACCATACGCCTCACACGGGTCACAGATCGCGTCATACGCTTCACAGACCTCGTTGGGCCCCGGCTCCCCGCAGGACTCCCCCGCCACCCCGCAAGCCTCGAACAGCGGACCCTCGATCCACTCGGCCAGCACCGCCAGATCGGCCAGCGACAGCGCGGGCCGCGCCTGGACGTCCTCGATGCGTACGGAGCCGGCCGCCGCGACGGCGAGCGCGTCGACCGTGGCTCCGTCGGCGAAAGCCAGCCGCACCTGGAACCACGCCGTCGCCCGGTCGTCCTCCCGCACTTCCCACGCGTGCCACACGGACACGGCGCCGTCCTCGGGACGGCGATCAGAAAGATTAAGCAAGGATGCTTCTAGCACACACGGAACGTAACCCCATGATCACACTCCATTCGGAGGGACACGCGTCCCGTTCTGCGCCCGGCACCCTGTCAGCGGAGCCCCGGCGGTGCAATGCTGGAGCCATCAGCGACCTCCTGTGATGCACCGGACGATCCCCGGTGACCCACCGGACGAAGGAGTTCCGCCGTGCTGCGTGTCGCCGTCGTCGGCTCCGGACCGAGCGGGGTCTACTGCGCCCAGACCCTCGTCCAGCAGGACCCCACCGTGCTGGTCGACGTCCTGGACCGGCTGCCCTGCCCGTACGGTCTGGTGCGGTACGGCGTGGCGCCCGACCACGAGAAGATCAAGTCGCTGCAGAACAACCTGCGCACGGTGCTGGAGCACGAGCGGGTGCGGTTCCTCGGCGGCGTACAGGTCGGCGCCGACGGGGTGCCGGCCGCCCGGCTGCGGGAGCTGTACCACGCGGTCGTGTACTGCGTGGGCGCCGCCACCGACCGCCATCTCGGGATCCCCGGCGAGGACCTGCCGGGCAGTTTCTCGGCGACCGAGTTCGTGTCCTGGTACAGCGCCCATCCGGACGCCGTGGCGGACGGTTTCGTGCTCGGCGCGCGCTCGGCCGTGGTCATCGGCGTGGGGAACGTCGCCGTGGACGTCACCCGGATCCTGGCGCGCGGCGCGGCCGAGCTGAGCCCCACCGACATGCCGCAGGCGGCGCTGACCGCGCTGACGGCGAGCCGGGTGGACGCCATCCACATGGTGGGGCGGCGCGGGCCCTCGCAGGCCCGGTTCACCACCAAGGAGCTGCGTGAGCTGGGCGCCCTGCCGGATGCGGAAGTGAGCGTGGATCCGGACGAGTTGGCGCTGGATCCCGCGTACGGCGATCCGGCCGCGCTGCCGGGCGTGCAGCGCCGCAACGTGGAGGTGCTGCGCGGCTGGGCCGCCGAGCCGCCGAAGGGGCTGCCGCGCCGGATCCGGCTGCGGTTCTTCCTGCGCCCGGTGGAGCTGCTGGCCGACGGCGGGCGGGTCGGCGCGGTGCGGTTCGAGCGGACGCTGCCGGACGAGCGCGGCGGGGTGACCGGGACAGGACGGTACGAGGACATCGAGGCCCAGCTGGTGCTGCGGTCGGTGGGCTATCGCGGAGTGCCGCTGGAGGGGCTGCCGTTCGACCCGGCCACCGGCACCGTGCCGCATCTGGCCGGGCGGGTGATGCGCGGCGGAGTCGTCGCGCCGGGCGAGTACGTGGCGGGCTGGATCAAGCGCGGCCCGACCGGAGTCATCGGCACCAACCGCCCGTGCGCCAAGGAGACGGTGCTGTCGCTGCTGGAGGACGCCGCCGTCCTCGTACGCAAGGACGTCCCGGACGAACCGCTCGTGGCACTGCGGGCCGTGGGGGCCGAGCCGGTCGAGTGGGCGGGGTGGCGGGCCATCGAGCGGGCCGAGGCGGAGCTCGGGGCCTCGCTCGGGCGCGGTGTGGTCAAGCTGCCGGACTGGGAGTCCCTGCTGATGGCGGCGCGCGGCACGGCGTCGTAGCGGACCGGCGCCCCGGCGGGTGGCCCGACACACGGCGGCAACACACCGGAAATCAACAAACTGTTCAAGACGCATACGGTCTCTGGCTGTTCGGATGTTCCCGCTGTTCCAACCGCAGCTCAGGAGTGCCCATGGCATCGACCGCGCCCGTCCATCCCGTCGACGAGGTCCCACCCGTACGGCAGTTGGCCGCCTTCGGTTTGCAGCATGTGCTCGCGATGTACGCGGGCGCGGTGGCCGTGCCGCTGATCGTGGGCGGTGCGATGAAGCTGTCGCCCGCGGACCTGGCGTATCTGATCACCGCGGATCTGCTGGTGTGCGGCATAGCCACGCTCATCCAGTGCGTCGGTTTCTGGCGGTTCGGCGTGCGGCTGCCGATCATGCAGGGCTGTACGTTCGCGGCGGTGTCGCCGATGGTGCTGATCGGGACGACGGGCGGCGGACTGCCCGCGATCTACGGCTCGGTGATCGTCGCGGGCCTTGCGATCGTGCTGCTGGCGCCGGTGTTCGGGAGGCTGCTGCGCTTCTTTCCGCCGCTGGTCACCGGCACGGTGATCCTGATCATCGGCGTCTCGTTGCTGCCGGTGGCGGGCAACTGGGCGGCCGGTGGCGCGGGTTCCGACGACTTCGGGGCGCCGAGGAACCTGGCGCTGGCCGCCTTCGTGCTGGCGGTGGTGCTGGGTGTGCAGCGGTTCGCGCCGGTGTTCCTGAGCCGGATCGCGGTGCTGGTCGGTATCGCGGTGGGGCTGGCGGTGGCGGTGCCGTTCGGCTTCACGGACTTCGGCGGCGTCAAGGACGCCGACTGGCTGGGGATCAGCACGCCGTTCCACTTCGGGGCGCCGACGTTCGAGGTGTCGGCGATCGTGTCGATGCTGGTGGTGGCCCTGGTGTGCATGACCGAGACGACCGGTGACTTCATCGCGGTCGGCGAGATGACCGGGCGGAAGGTCGAGCCGCGCTCACTCGCGGACGGACTGCGCGCCGACGGCCTGTCCACCGTGCTCGGCGGCGTGTTCAACACCTTCCCGTACACGGCGTACGCCCAGAACGTGGGCCTGGTCGGTATGACCCGGGTGCGCAGTCGCTGGGTCGTCGCGGCGGCGGGCGGCATCCTGGTGCTGCTCGGACTGCTGCCCAAGCTGGGCGCGGTGGTGGCGGCGATTCCGGCTCCGGTGCTGGGCGGTGCGGGGCTGGTGATGTTCGGGACGGTCGCGGCGAGTGGCCTCAGGACGCTGGCCGAGGTCGACTTCCGCGGCAACCACAACCTCACCGTGGTGGCCGTGTCGGTGGCGGTGGGTGTGCTGCCGGTCGGGGTGCCGACGATCTACGACCGGTTCCCGGACTGGTTCCAGACCATCATGCACAGCGGGATCAGCGCGGGGTGCCTGACCGCGATCGTACTCAATCTGCTCTTCAACCACCTTTCCGTGAAAGGCGGTTCAGCCGGGGACTCCGAGGCGGGTGGCCTGCCGGTCGGCGGCGGCGAGCAGGCTGTCGAGAAGTCCCGGGAAGAGAGCGTCTAGGTCGTCCCGGCGCAGGCCGTTCATCTTGGCCGTGCCACGGTAGATCTGCCGGATCACACCGCTCTCCCGCAGCACCCGGAAGTGGTGCGTGGTCGTGGACTTGGTGACCGGCAGGGCGAACTGCGAACAGGAGAGCTCCCGGCCGGTGTCGGCGGCGAGCTCCCGCACGATACCCAGCCGCATCGGGTCGGAGAGCGCGTGCAGCACGCCTTCCAGCCGGATGTCCGCGCGCGCCGGGTGCGGCAGGTCGCGGCTGCTGGTGGTGGGTGCGGCGGATGTCACGGCGGCTCCACTTCGTCCGGGAGTCTCCATTGTACGGGAGGTACGAGGGTCGTCGTAGTTTGACAGTCGCCGTACTACGACGGCTATCGTACGAATCGACCACCGGTCCCGTGACGAATGGAGCCCGCCGTGAGTGCGCTCTTCGAGCCCCGCACCCTGCGCGATGTGACGATCCCCAACCGGGTGTGGATGGCGCCCATGTGCCAGTACTCGGCGGCGCCCGAGGGGCCCGAGACCGGCGTGCCCCACGACTGGCACTTCGCGCACTACGCCGCCCGCGCGGCCGGCGGCACGGGGCTGATCGTCGTCGAGGCCACGGGCGTCAGCCCCGAGGGGCGGATCTCGCCGCAGGACCTCGGCATCTGGAACGACCGGCAGGTCGAGTCGTTCCGCCGCATCACACGCTTCCTCGTCTCACAGGGCACGGTGCCGGCGATCCAGCTCGCTCATGCTGGGCGCAAGGCGTCGACCGGCCAGCCGTGGAAGGGTGGGGCGCCGGTCGGGCCGGAGGCGTTCGGGTGGCAGCCGGTGGCGCCGAGTGCGGTGGCCTTCGACGAGCGGCATCCGGTGCCCAGTGAGCTGACGGTCGCGCAGATCCAGGAGGTCGTCGGTCGGTTCGCGGACGCGGCGCGGCGGGCGCTGGCGGCCGGTTTCGAGATCGTGGAGATCCATGGCGCGCACGGCTACCTGATCAACGAGTTCCTCTCACCGCACTCCAACCACCGCACCGACGCGTACGGCGGCTCGTACGAGAACCGCACCCGGTTCGCCCTCGAAGTCGTCGACGCCGTACGGGAGGTGTGGCCGGACGACAAGCCGCTGTTCTTCCGTGTCTCGGCGACGGAGTGGCTGGAGGAGGGCGGCTGGACCGCGGACGACACGGTCCGTTTCGCCCGGCAGCTCCAGGCCCACGGCGTGGACCTCCTGGACGTCTCCACCGGCGGCAACGCCTCCGGCGTCCACATTCCGGCGGACCCGGGGTACCAGGTCCCGTTCGCGGCCCGCGTCAAGGCCGAGACCTCGCTCCCGGTCGCCGCGGTCGGCCTGATCACCGAGCCCGAACAGGCGGAGAAGATCATCACCAACGGCGAGGCGGACGCCGTCCTGCTGGGCCGCGAGCTCCTGCGCAACCCGTCGTGGGCCAGGCATGCGGCACGGGAGCTGGGGGGCGAGGTGCGAGTGCCGGACCAGTATCACCGGTCGGTGTGAGGTGTTGCGGCCGTAGGAGCAGCGGTCGAGTGGGCGGTGCTCCGCCCGGAGCAACAGCGATCGGTGGGCGGTGCTCCGCGCGGAGCAACAGCGATCGGTGTAACCGGCTCCGGCCGGTTGGATGGCCGGAGCCCGCGTGCACTTGCGGGCTCCCGTCACCGGCCGATGCGTTCCAGCGCCGTCCCGATGTTTGCAGGCACCCCCTCACCCAACCGCACGATCGCCCGCTCGATATGCGGCAGCGCCCGCTGGCCCGTGACCGCCAGGGCGATGGCCGCCAGGACGCCGGCCCAGGCGATCGGGCCGATGGGTGTGCAGCCGAGGGCCTGGCTCACACCCGGGGTTTCCACCAGGGCGACCAGGGCCACGGCGGAGCCGAGGACCGTGAGGCGGACCAAGGGGCTCTCGCGGCGATCGGCGAGAGTCTGGGCGAGCTGGGTGCCGACCACGGCACACAGAGCCATCGTGGTGGTGCGGCGCGCCGACCCGGGGGTGAAGCGGCCGATCAGCCAGGCGGCGACCGCGCCGAGGCAGGTCGTCAGCGCCCGGTGCCGGATCTGGCGCATCAGCGGCGTGCCGAGCAGCGTCGTGCCCAGCGGCCCACTGTCCGCGCTCGCCTCCTCGCTCCCGTCCTTCTGCGGGGTGACCGCCACCGCCATCGCCGGGAACAGGTCCGTGAACAGGTTCACCAGCAGCATCTGACGGGTCGACAGCGGCGCGGCCCCGCCGAGCAGGCTGCCGACGATCCCGAAGCCGACCTCGCCCGCGTTGCCGCCGATCAGGATGGCGACGGCGTCGGCGACGCTGTGCCACAGGGCGCGGCCCTCGGAGACCGCCTCGACGAGCACCGTCATGTCGCCGTTGGTGAGCACCAGGTCGGCGGCGTTGCGGGCGGCCGCCGAACCGCGGGCGCTGATGCCCACGCCGACGTCGGCGGCGCGGATGGCGGCCGCGTCGTTGGCGCCGTCGCCCACCATGCCGACCACCCGGCCGGAGTCCATCAGCGCCTCGATGACCTGGAGCTTCTGCTCGGGCGCGACGCGGGCGACCACACCCACGTCGTGCAGCATCCGGGCGCGCTCGGAGCGGTCCGCTGCGGCCAGTTCGTCGCCGGTGACCACGTCGGTGTCCTCGGGCCAGCCCAGCTGGACGGCGATCGCGCGGGCGGTCTGCGGGTGGTCGCCGGTCAGCATGACCGGTCGTACGCCCGCCTCGCGCAACCCGTGCACAAGCGCCGTGGACGACTCGCGCGGCACGTCGGCCAGCGCGAGCAGCCCGATGAACTCCAGCCCCTTCAGGGGCGCTTCGCCGACCTCCGTGTCCTTCTCCCCCTCGGCCAGCGGCCGTTGCGCCACGGCCAGCACCCGCAGTCCGTCCCGGGCCAGGTCGTGGGCCTGGTCGTAAGCCTCGTCGGAGACGTCACGGCAGGCCGGCAGCACGACCTCCGGCGCGCCCTTGACCACGAACACCCGCTTCCCGTCGCCCGAGTGGCCCACGGCACCGGCGTATCCACGGCCCGCCTCGAACGGCCGGCCCTCGGTCTGCACCCAGTCGGCGTCACGCCCGGCAGCGGCCAGGACGGCCTCGTCGGTGGCGTGCACCGGCTTGTCGGGGCCCTCCTCCGGCTGCGGAGTGGCCCGTACCGCGACCAGCATGGTCTCGGTGTCCGCGGCCTCCTGAGGCGTACGCGTCCTTCCGTCGGCGTCGGTCACGCGCACCAGGCGCAGCTTGTTCTCGGTGAGGGTGCCGGTCTTGTCGAAGCAGACCGTGTCCATCCGGCCGAGCGCCTCCAGCGTGCGTGGCGCCCGCACGAGGACACCCCGGTGGCTGAGCCGGCGGGCCGCCGCCAGTTGCGCCACCGTGGCCACCAGCGGCAGGCCCTCGGGAACGGCGGCCACCGCCACCGCCACGCCACCGCTGACGGCCTCCCGGATCGGCGCGCCACGCAGCAGTGACAGGCCGGTCACGGCGGCACCGCCCGCCATCGTCAACGGCAGTGCCTTGCTGGTGAGTTCCTGCAGCCGGGCCTGGACGCCCGCGGCCGGGGGCTTGCGGGCGGCGAGGTGCACGGCCCGGGCCGCCTCGGTGCGCTCGCCGGTCTCCACCACCACGGCACGCGCCTGTCCGGCGACGACGGTCGTGCCCTCGAACACCATGCAGCGGCGGTCGGCGACCGCGGCCTGCGGCGTGGGCTCCGTCTGTTTGTCGACGGGCAGCGACTCGCCGGTCAGCGCCGACTCGTCCACCTCCAGGCCGTCCTCCCACAGCAGGCGCGCGTCGGCCGGTACGACGTCGTCGACCTTCAGCTCGATGACATCGCCGGGGTGGAGCCGGTTGGCGTCCACGGTGCGCGAGCCCGGCTCGTCGCCGTTGGTGACGCGGGCCTTCTGTGTCTGCTCGGCGACCAGCCCGGACAGCGCCCGTTCGGCACGCAGCCGCTGCACACCGCCTACCAGCGCGTTGAGGTCGAGCGCTCCGACGACCAGCAGGGCGTCCACCATGGAGCCGAGGATCGCCGACGCGGCCGAGCCGACCGCCAGCACCGGCGTGAGCGGATCGTCCAGTTCGCCGCGCACCGCCCGGCCCAGTTGCAGCGTCCAGCGGACCGGCTCCATACCCGGGGCGCGTACGACGTTGTGCGCCGCCTTGCGGACCCGGCCGGTGGCCGCGGCGATCGCCGTCGCCTGTTCCTCCGTCCGGCGTTCCAGCCGTAC
Organism: Streptomyces spinoverrucosus; assembly: GCF_015712165.1. Lineage (NCBI taxonomy): Bacteria > Bacillati > Actinomycetota > Actinomycetes > Kitasatosporales > Streptomycetaceae > Streptomyces > Streptomyces spinoverrucosus. The sequence goes on from NZ_JADPZX010000002.1 coordinate 333,928, forward strand.
GCGTACGTCGCTCACCTTCAGCTCGTGCCAGGGCACCCGCGGGCGGGGCTGCGGCGCGCGGGCCACCGCCACGCCGAGCGCCTGTCGCGCGCCGCCCAGCAGGGCGAGGGTCGCGGCGATGTCGACGGGCGCGTGCCGCAGGCCGATCAACGGGATCCGGTTGCCGTTCTGCCGGCCGTTCTGGGACTCGCCGACGGCGACCAGCAGCCCGGACAGTGCGGCGCCGGACCGGGCCAGCACCTGCGAGCGCCGGCCGACCCTGCGGGCCACTCGCACCGCTTTGAGCAGCCGCCACACGTCGGCCAGTCCACCCGGCGCGACCAGGTCGGCGCCCCAGGCCACGGCCGCGTCGCCGTCGGCGAGTGCGACGGCCACGTCCCCGGCGAGCAGCCCGGACAGCACGTCGGAGTCGTCCGAGGAGGACGGCCGGGCCACGGTGATGACGCCGCCGCGCCCCCGCAGCCTGTCGACGACCTCGTCGGACGCCCGGTCGGCGGGGACGATGTGGTCCGCGAGGGCGGTGAACTCGCCCAGCGCCGGATCGGCCACCACCACGACCCGCAGCCCGGCGCGCCGCGCCGCGTCCAGGACGGCCTCGGCCCACGGGTCGGCGCCGCCGTCCGCGCTGTGCAGGGCACTCGGATGCAGAAAGACCGTGCGGGCGGTCTCCAGTTGCCGCAGCCGGTCGATGTTGCGCACCAGCACCCCGGTGCGGGCCAGCGCGCAGCCCAGCACCGCGTGGAAGGCGGCGGGGCCGTAGCGGGCGGCCTTCGGCGAGCCCGCGAGGACCGCTTCGGCCGCCTCGGCGCCGCTGTGCTTGACCAGCAGCGTCACGGCGGCGCCCACCACACTGCCCGTCTCGGCGTGGACGGCGTACTCCTGGGCCGGTGCGGTGCGCAGCGGCGGGCGCGGGAAGCGGTGCGCCGCCACGTCGTCGCGTCCGGGCCGGCACACCTGGTCGTGCACCGAGTCGAACGCGGCCACGCGCGCCATCGCCTCCGCGAGCTGAAAAGACCGCAGGGCGCCGTCCAGCACCAGGGACGTCGGGGTCTGCCCGGCGCCGTGGGCGGCCGCGTTGGCGACCGCCAGGATCAGGTCGGTGCGGGAAGGGCCGAAGCGGGAGCGCAGCCAGCCGCGGAAGCGGGGGTTCTCGCGCAGCAGGGTCACGCCCGCGGTCACGAACCGGGGCGAGGGTGGCAGCCGCATCATGGATCCGGTGACCGCGGCGACGATGCCGGCGGCGTCGGCCACGATCGCCGCCGACACGGTCCGCACCTCGGCCGGGTCCCCGGGGTGCGCGAACTCCTCGACCGCGTCCTCGGCGGGCGCCAGTCCGTGCCGGTCGGCGAGTTCGTTCGCCCGCTCCAGAACCCCGTCGATGAGGGCCGTCTCGGTCGCGGCGACCACCAGCCTGGCGAGGCCGCCGTCCCAGTAGGCGTAGGCCACGTCCGGGTGCTCGGCGAGGGCCTCGGCCATCCGTCGCGCCGCCCGCGCGGTGGCGCCGGCCCGCTCCGCCTGGTCCGCCTGTTCGGGCTCGGGGGTGGCCCGCAGCGCGAGATGCACCCGGCGGCCGGACCGCCAGTGGCGCCCCCCTCCGGGCAGCGCCCCACGCGCCACCCGCGACACCCGCACCATGGCATCCGCGCCGCGCACCCCGGCGCGCGCGGTTCCGGCCACAGCACCGGCGGCCGCTCCGACCACGGGCGCGGTACCGCGCACCAGCAGGCGCGGACCGGCCATGACGATGTCGGAGACGGCCGCCGATGAGCCCGTCAGCAACCAAAGCCCCATGTCACGCCCTTTGCTCGTATGTCTGGCGGGCCGGGTGGCCGGCCTCCGGCCCGCCGTTCCTTATCCGCCGCTGGTGGTCGCCTTGCGCCGGCTGCTGCTGGTCGAGCTCCGCCCGCCGGCTGCTCCCGACTTCCCACGAGTGGACGTCGTACGCCTGCTCGTGGACGTCGTACGCCGACTCGCGGGCGCCGACTTCCCGCGTGTGGACGTCGTACGCCCGGTCGTGGACGACTTGGCCGGCGTCGCCGTGCCGCCGCCCGTCGTGGTGGCTGCCCCGTTGCCCTCGTGCTTGGGCTTCGGCTGGGTCAGCCATGCCACGCCCGCCACCGTGAGGGCGACAGGCCACTCCACCACGCCCGCGACTCCGAGGAGCCCGGCCCCGGTGTACACCGCGACGCGACGACCGCGCGGCGACACGGTGCCGACCGCGTCCAGCGCACCACCGGCCGCCTTCGTCACCATCCCGGCCCCGGGCATCCTGCGCAGCGCCGTCACGGGTGCGCGCAGCGGTGCCGGGAGCTCGGGCGAGGTCTTCTGCCGTGCCATGACACTCACGCTCCCTGGCAGATCAATGTTTCACCCCGCCGGGTTCCCTTGATACGAGGTATCACCCCCACGAACTATGGAAACTCGGGCATATGGGTCAACCAGTCGCATAAGCGACCCCGTTGAGCGCGAAGGAGACCGTCGGCCGGCCGTGTTGGTGATCATCAGCGGGGCCGGGGCCGCCCGTGTCCAGACCGAAGAAGGTGAGCACGCGGGAGCCATGCCCCGGCGTAGAGGTTGTGGCCGACGCCTTGGAGGCTGATGGCCTCCACGGGGGCGTGCTCACCGGTGCCGCCGTAGCGCGTGCGGGTCCAGCCGGCGGCGGGCGAGTCGGTGGCCGCCGGGGTCGGGCTCACACCGTGCACGTCGGTCCACTGCTTGATCTCCTCGGCGAAGTTCGGGTACCGCAGGACGTCGTCCTCGGTGCCGTGCCACAGCTGCATCCGGGACCTGGGGCCGGTGCAGCCGGGGTAGGCGGCGCGGACCAGGTCGCCCCACTGGGCCGGGGTGCGGGACACGGTGCCGCCCGCGCAGGCGCTGTTCCACTCGGAGCCGTCGGTGGTGGCGAGGCAGCCGAAGGGGACGCCGGCGAACGCGGCGCCGGCCGCGAACACGTCCGGGTAGACGCCCAGCAGGACGTTGGTCATCATCGCGCCGGACGAGATGCCGGTGACGTAGACCCGGCTCGGATCGGCGTCATGGGTCGTCTTGACCCAGTCGACCATCGACCTGATGCCGACCGGGTCGCTGCCGCCGTCCCGGCGCAGTGCCTGCGGCGAGGAGACGTCGAAGCACTTGCCGGCGCGGGTCACCGACGGGTACACGACGATGAAGCCGTGGCGGTCGGCCGGCGCGGCGTACTCGGTGCCGGAGTACATGGCCGGACCGGAGCCGGTGCAGTAGTGGACGGCGACCAGGACCGCCGGGTCGGGCGCGACGTGGTCCGGGACGTACACGTACATCCGCAGGTTGCTGGGGTTGCTGCCGAAGTCGGTGACCGCGGTGAGCGTCGCGGCGGGAGCGGCGGTGCGCGCGGAGGCCTGCGGCGGCGCGAGGAGCAGGACGGCGAGCAGCGGCAGGAGTGTCCCGAAGAGCGCGACGAGCATCGAACGCAGTGGTCTGCGGGCGGGGTTGCCGGTGGTGGCGGGCACGTGGTCGTCCCTTCGCGATGGCGGCTCGTGGGGGCATCGCTGGGGGAGCACCCGGCATGGTGGCATGCACACGGCCGTCATGGAAGCGCTCCCACACCGTCTTCGAGCCACTCCTCACGGCCACCAGGGGTGACCGAATGCGTTCTGCGCAAAGCGTTGACTAGAAAGCGCTTGCCCCCTACGTTCCGTTCAGCAGGCTGACCAGCTGACGCCCAATCAGGGTGAAAGCGGCACCCTGCCCGCGCAACGCGTTCAGCATGCCGTACGTCGTTCATCTATCCGTCCAATCAGGCCTCCCGAAGGGACGCACCCGCATGCGTACAGGCCCCCCACGTACACACGCGCAAAGTTCTGCCCTGGTGGCTGCCGCGGCGGCGCTCGCCGCGGTTGCCGTCCTCGCCCTGCCGCAGCCGGCCGGAGCGGCCGAGAGCTCTCCGATCGGGTTCGGCGCCGGGACGACCGGCGGCGGCAGCGCCCCGGCGGTCACCGTCTCTACCCTCGACGCCTTCAGGTCGGCCGTGTCCGGCGACACGGCCAAGGTCATCCGGGTCAACGGTCTGATCCCACTGAGCGGTCAGGTCGACATCGGGTCCAACACCACGGTGGTGGGTGTCGGTTCGGCTTCCGGGTTCACCGGGGGCGGACTGCGACTGAAGGAGGTCTCCAACGTCGTCGTCCGGAACCTCAATATCAGCAAGCCGGTCGCGCCCGCCGACGGGATCACCGTCCAGAAGTCGACGAAGGTGTGGATCGACCACAACTCCTTCTCGGCGGACCGCGAGCACGACAAGGACCACTACGACGGTCTGCTGGACATCAACCACGGCTCCGACGACGTCACCGTGTCCTGGAACACCTTCAAGGACCACTTCAAGGGCTCACTCGTCGGCCACAGCGACAACAACGCCTCCGAGGACACCGGCCACCTGAAGGTGACGTACCACCACAACCTCTTCAGCAACGTCTACTCGCGCATCCCGAGCCTGCGCTTCGGCACCGGGCACTTCTACAACAACTACGTGTCCGGCGCCGACACCGCCTGCCACTCGCGGATGGGCGCGCAGATGCTGGTCGAGAACAACGTCTTCCGCTCGACGAAGATCGCGGTCACCACGAACCGCAGCAGTGACGTCGACGGATTCGCCAACCTGCGCGGCAACGACCTCGGTGGAGCCGCGACCGAGGTCTCGCGGGTCGGCACCTTCACCAACCCGCCGTACGGCTACACGGCGGAGCCCGCCTCGTCGGTCGTCGCCTCGGTGACCTCCGGCGCGGGCACGGGCAAGCTCTGACACCCCCACACCACGACAGAAGGACGGGACATGTCTTCTGCAACACGACCACGCGCGCGCGGGCGCGCGCTGACCGGCGCGCTGGCCACCCTCGGCCTGTCGGTTGGCATGATCATGACTATAGGTGCGCCGTCCGCGAGTGCCGCCACCTGGCCCACCCCGAACGGCAGCGAGCCGGTCTCCGCCACCATCTCGATCTCCGGCACCAAGGACTACGGGATGAAGCGGCTGTACGGCACCGGAGACCTGGCCGGTGACGGCCAGGAGGAGGGTCAGGACCCGATCCTCCGGCTCGCCAACGGCGCGGTGCTGAAGAACGTCGTCCTCGGGGCTCCGGCCGCCGACGGCATCCACTGCGAGGGCAGCTGCACGCTGCAGAACGTCTGGTGGGAGGACGTCGGCGAGGACGCCGCCACCTTCCGGGGCGGCACGGGTGCGACGTACCACGTGATCGGCGGTGGCGCGAAGAAGGCCGCGGACAAGGTCTTCCAGCACAACGGCGGCGGCACGCTGAACATCTCCAACTTCGCCGTGCAGGAGTTCAAGACCCTGTACCGCTCCTGCGGCGACTGCTCCACGCAGTACACCCGCAAGGTCAACCTGAACACCATCGAGGTGACCGGCACGGGCAGCACCGCACGGATCGTCGGCATCAACACCAACCGCAACGACGTGGCGACCCTGCGGAACATCACGATCCTGAACGACGCGAGCCGCAAGGTCGTCCCCTGCCAGAAGTACAACAACAACACCGCTGTCGGGGCCGGTCCCGACAGCACGAACTGCCTCTACAGCAGCTCGGACATCACCTACCGGTAGCCCCCACGGGAGGGCGGCCGTACGCAGCGTCTCCGGCGGGGCGCTTCGTACGGCCGCCGTGTCATGTCCGGCGCAGCGCCCGCGTCAACTCCCGCTGATAGTCGGCGTATGCCGTGCGCAGCGCGGTCCCCGGCCAGTCGGCGGGCAGGAGTTCGGACGGCAGCACGGGGTCGGCCAGCAGGTGGCGCACGACGGCCGCGAAGACGGTGAGGCGGTCGGCGGGACGCTCCACGCGCGCGATGTGGTCGAGCAGTGCGCGGGCCGCGGCGGTCCAGGCGTCGAGCGGCCACAGGGCGCACGCCAGGTCGCGTGCGGGCTGTGCGGGCCGGCCGGTGAAGGACTGGAGTACGGCCGCCAGGTCGTCCGGCAGGGATCGGCGCAGGTTGGCGGGGCGGAGCCAGACGCCCTCGCGGAGTTCGGCGAGCCGCAGGGCGGTCAGTCGGGCGCGCAGGTCGGCGCGTTCGGCAGGGCCGCGGCCGGTCGCGGTGATCACGACCATCTCCCAGTCGCCGTCCCACGCGCGCGTGCGGGGGTGCAGGGCGTCGTCCTGCCGGCGCCGGCGCTCCAGCAGCCGTTCGCCGATCCGGTAACCGGCGTCCGTACGCAGCAGATCCCCGGCGGCCGTCATCCGGCTGAGCGCGGCCCGCAGGGTGGAGCCGCCGACGCCGAAGGGCTGCACGGCACGGGCGAGGTCCCGCGCCGGCAGCTCGGGCGGGTGGGCGCCGAGCAGCAGGCTCAGCACGACGGACCGGGCCGACAGCGGGCGCAGTGCGGCCTCGCCGGTCCGGGCGGGCTCGTCGATGCGCATGGGCACGTACTGTACGGGGCGGATTTCTGTGTTGCAGTATTGCTGCGGTCGTAGCGGCAGTGCAACACTCGCCGCATGGTCTCGACACATGAAGGTGCTCCCGGCGGCGCCACCCACGTCGTCTTCAACCAGCCCTCTCCCCTGGCCCCGTACGACGCCTCCGACGACCCGGCCCTGCTGGACGGGCTGCGGCGCGAGGGTGCCGGGTGGGCCGAGGAGGACGTCCGGCGGCTCGGACGGCGGGCCGGCAGCGAGGAGGCGCAGGAGTGGGGCGAGCTGGCCAACCGGCACGAGCCGGTGCTGCGCACCCACGACCGGTACGGCAACCGGGTCGACGAGGTCGACTTCCACCCGAGCTGGCACCACCTGATGCGCGTCGCGGTCGCCGAGGGTCTGGCGGGCGCCCCGTGGGCGGACGACCGGCCGGGGGCCCATGTGGCGCGTACGGCGGGCGGGTTGGTGTGGGGACACACCGAGGCCGGACACGGCTGCCCGACGTCGATGACGTACGCCGCCGTCCCCGCGCTGCGCCGCCAGCCGGACCTCGCGAAGGTCTACGAACCGCTGCTGACCAGCCGCGAGTACGACCCGGAGCTCGGCGTTCCGACGCAGAAGAGCGGTCTGCTGGCCGGTATGGGGATGACCGAGAAGCAGGGCGGCTCGGACGTCCGCACGAACACCACGACCGCCACGCCGACCGCCGAGCCCGGTGTGTACACCCTGCGCGGGCACAAGTGGTTCACGTCAGCGCCCATGTGTGACGTGTTCCTGGTGCTGGCGCAGGCTCCCGACGGGCTGTCCTGCTTCCTGGTGCCGCGGGTGCTGCCCGACGGCAGCCGCAACACCTTCCGCATCCAGCGCCTGAAGGACAAGCTCGGCAACCGTTCGAACGCCTCCTCCGAGCCGGAGTTCGACGGGACCGTGGCCTGGCTGGTCGGTCCCGAGGGTCAGGGCGTGAAGACGATCATCGAGATGGTCAACTGCACCCGGCTGGACTGCGTGATGGCCTCGGCGACGCTGATGCGCAAGACACTGGTCGAGGCGGGGCACCACGTGCGGCACCGCAGCGCGTTCGGGGCGCGGCTGGTGGACCAGCCGCTGATGCGCAACGTGCTGGCCGATCTGGCGCTGGAGTCGGAGGCCGCCACCACGCTCACCCTGCGGCTGGCGGGGGCGGCCGACCGGGCGGTGCGCGGGGACACGGGCGAGGCGGCGTTCCGCCGGATCGCCACCGCCGTGGGCAAGTACTGGGTCACCAAGCGGGGCCCGGCCTTCACCGCGGAGGCCCTGGAGTGCCTCGGCGGCAACGGCTACGTGGAGGACTCGGGCATGCCACGGCACTACCGCGAGGCGCCCCTGCTGTCCATCTGGGAGGGCTCCGGGAACGTCAACGCCCTGGATGTGCTGCGGGCGTTGAGCCGGGAGCCGGGCACGGCGGAGGCGCTGTTCGCCGAGCTGGCCCTGGCGCAGGGGGCGGACGCCCGGCTGGACGCGGCCGTGACCCGGCTCAAGGGCATGCCGGCGGAGGGTTCGCCGGCAGGTGCCCGGCGGCTGGTGGAGCTGATGGCGCTCACACTGCAGGCGTCGCTGCTGGTCCGGCACGCACCGGCCGCGGTCGCCGACGCGTTCTGCGCGACGCGGCTGGGCGGCGACTGGGGGTACGCCTTCGGCACGCTGCCCGACGGGGCCGACGTCGACGCGATCCTGGGCAGGGCGCTGCCCGTGTTCGATCCCACGGGCGTGGCCGCCGCTCAGCCCGTCTGACGCCGCCACAGTGCGTCGAACCGGGCCCAGTCGGTTTCCCACTGGTCGAGGCGCCGCTGTTCCAGCCGGCCGCGCAGGAGACGGCCGCCGGCGAACGGTACGGCGGCCGCGCCGACGCCCGCCAGGGTGCCGATCAGGTCGGCTCGCACGCGGGCCTGAGATGGCGTGGTGGGCTCGGTCATCAGGCGGCCCTGCCGGTCCGTCCAGACGGTGACCGGCGTCCCGGCGGGGCTGCCGGGCCGGATCCGGGCCTGACCGGTGCGGTCGGAGCCGTCCGGCGCGGACCAGCGCACCTCGGCCCAGACCCGCTCGGTGCGCGGCGCGCCGGAGTTCATGGGGGACGGTCCGGGCACCGGCTCGGTCAGCCGCGCCTCGACCCGGCGCCACTCGACCCGCTCCCGGGCCAACTCCCCTTCGACGGTCCGGCTCACCGTCTGACCGGCGAGCGTCCCGACGAGCGCGGTGAGCGCCCAGGCGCCGAGCAGGACCCAGGCCTCCACTCTGTCGGAGCGGCGTTTGAGCGGGTTGCGCCGCCAGCGCCACAGCCACACCTTCGGACCACGGAACGCCATCGAAGACTTCCTCCTCGTGAGCACACGAACATCCCCGACCGCCCTCCCATACGGCGGACGGCTCGACGATGCTCATGACGAGTGCCGGGCGGGGCGGCTTCGACGGCCCGCCGGGCCGCGCGTACGGCCTCGCGCACGCGCCGCTTGCGTTCGACCACACCGCGCTGACCTGCGGCGAAGCCTCTTCCATGGGTGACTGTCAGTGGTGGGGTGCAGACTGGCCGGTGTCTGGGACAAAGACGTCGCGGAGGTGATCGGCATGACCGAAGTACTGCTCGCCGTGGGCACACGCAAAGGCCTGTTCATCGGGCGCCGGCGCGGTGGCGCCTGGGAGTTCGACGAAAGCCCCTACTTCAACGCACAGGCCGTGTACTCGGTCGCCATCGACACCCGCGGCGCCACCCCCCGGCTGCTGGCCGGCGGTGACAGCACGCACTGGGGGCCGTCGGTGTTCCACTCCGACGACCTGGGCCGCACATGGACCGAACCGGCTCAGCCGGCCGTGAAGTTCCCCAAGGACACGGGCGCTTCACTGGAGCGGGTGTGGCAGCTGCACCCGGCTGCCGCGGAGCCGGACGTGGTCTACGCGGGCACGGAGCCGGCCGCGCTGTATCGCTCGGAGGACAGAGGAGAGACGTTCGAGCTGGTCCGTCCGCTGTGGGAGCACCCGACACGCTCGCAGTGGGTGCCGGGCGGAGGCGGGGAGGGCCTGCACACCGTGATCACCGACAAGCGCGACCCGCAGGCGGTGACGGTCGCGGTGTCGACGGCCGGCGTGTTCCGCACGACCGACGGCGGCGCGGGCTGGGCCCCGTCCAACTCCGGTGTCTCGGCGGTGTTCCTGCCGGACCCCAACCCGGAGTTCGGCCAGTGCGTGCACAAGATCGCGCAGGACGCGGGGACGCCGGACCGGCTGTATCTGCAGAACCACTGGGGTGTGTACCGCAGCGACGACGCGGGCGCGCACTGGACCGACATCGGTGACGGCCTGCCCTCGACGTTCGGTTTCGCCGCCGCGACCCACCCGCGCCGCGCGGAGACGGCGTACGTCTTCCCCATCAACGCGGACTCGGACCGGGTACCCGCCGACCGGCGGTGCCGGGTCTTCCGCACGGCCGACGCGGGCAAGTCGTGGGAGCCGCTGACGGCGGGGCTGCCGCAGGACGACCACTACGGCACGGTGTTGCGCGACGCGATGTGCACGGACGACGCGGACCCGGCGGGCGTGTACTTCGGCAACCGCAACGGCGAGGTGTACGCGTCGGCCGACGACGGCGACAGCTGGCGGCAGTTGGCGTCGCATCTGCCGGACGTGCTGTGTGTGCGGGCGGCGGTGATCTGATGAGGCGAACGGGGGGCTTGCGGTCGGGCTGCCTTGGCCACTGGTTGATCGCCGCTGCCCGCACGGCAGTAGGGTGACGCCGTGGCACCACGACCCTTGAATGAAATCGTCGAAGCGGGCTGGGCGCAGGCCCTGGAACCCGTGGCCGGGCGGATCGCGGAGATGGGTGACTTCCTGCGCGCGGAGATCGCCGCGGGACGCACCTATCTCCCGGCCGGGCCGAATGTCCTGCGGGCCTTCCAGCAGCCCTTCGACGAGGTGCGTGTCCTGATCGTCGGGCAGGACCCGTATCCGACTCCGGGCCACGCGGTGGGGCTGTCCTTCTCCGTCGCACCGGATGTGCGCCCGCTGCCCGGCAGCCTGATCAACATCTACCGGGAGCTCAACACCGACCTCGGGCTGCCCCAGCCGTCCAACGGCGACCTCACGCCGTGGACCCGGCAGGGCGTGCTGCTGCTCAACAGGGCGCTGACCACGGCCCCGAGACGCCCGGGCGCGCACCGGGGCAAGGGCTGGGAGGAGGTCACCGAGCAGGCCATTCGCGCACTGGCCGCGCGCGGCAAACCGCTGGTGTCCATCCTGTGGGGCCGCGACGCCCGCAACCTCCGCCCGCTGCTCGGCGACCTCCCGTCGGTGGAGTCCGCCCACCCCTCCCCCATGTCGGCCGACCGGGGCTTCTTCGGCTCGCGCCCGTTCAGTCGCGCCAACGACCTGCTCATGCGCCAGGGGGGTCAGCCGGTGGACTGGCGTCTGCCGTGAGGGGAGCCGGAGGCGGCCCCGCGCCCGCGAGCGCCGGAGGTTTCCTCGCCGTTGACTCCGGTGGTTCCGGGCTGCGGGTCGTCGTCGGGGACGTGGAGCGGGGGCCGCTTGCGGTGCGGGAGTCCGCGGTGCCGGTGCGGACGGGTGCCCGGGGGATCGATGCCGGGCATCTGATGGAGCAACTGGTGCCGCTGGTACGGGACTTGACCGCCGAGGCGGGTGTCCCGGCGCTCGGTACGGCCGCTGTCGGGGCCGCCGGTTTCAGCACGCTCGGTGATGACCTGCGGTCCGAACTTCCTGGTGCGCTGCGCCGGGAGTGCGGGATCGGGACGGTGGCCCTCGCCGCCGACGCGGTCACCGCGTACGCGGGCGCGCTGGGTTCGCGGCCCGGTGCGGTCGTCGCCGCCGGTACGGGGCTGATCGCCGTCGGGACCGATCTCGCGCACTGGCGACGGGCGGACGGCTGGGGGCACCTGCTCGGCGACTGCGGGAGCGGCGCCTGGATCGGGCGGGCCGGGCTGGAGGCCGCGCTGCGCGCGCACGACGGACGGGAGGGCGGTTCGGCGCGACTGCTGGAGTGCGCCGAAGAGTTGTTCGGCCCGGTGCGGGGGCTGCCCGGCACACTCTACCCACGCCCGGACCGGCCCGCCGTCCTCGCGTCCTTCGCACCACGGGTGGCAGCCTGCGCCGATGAGGGCGACCCGGTCGCCGTGGCCGTCCTGCGGGCGGCCGCCCGGCACATGGCCGACTCCGCTGCCGCCGTCTGCCCCACCGAAGGCGAGCCCCGAATCGCCCTCACCGGTGGCCTGTTCAAGATGGGCGCCTCTCTCCTCGTACCACTGGACGAGGAGCTGGCCGCGCGCATGCCGCACGCACGACGGGTCCCGGCCGAGGGCGATCCGCTGCACGGCGCGGTGCGGATCGCGACCGAGTTGGCGACCGGGGCGCTCACCCTGCCGCGTGACGAGAAGATGCTGTACGTGGTGACCGGACAGGGCGACTGATTCTCCGACTTGCCCCCGTTCGTTCCGCGCAAGCCACCGCTCACCGCACGGAAACCCGCTGATCACTTCCGATCCGTACGTAACTCATCAGACAAAACTGGACGGATACCGCTCACCTGCCCCCTCCCCGAACAGGGGAACCCAGTAAGCCAGTAACATGCGGCGCCATGAGCTCCCCCACTGGGCCCGCGTCCGGCCTGCCAGTACGAATGCCGCGCCCCCGCCAGCCCGGGCGGCACCGCCGACCCGAGCCGCTGGCGGCTCCCGAGGGCGCGCCCGCGCTCGTCCTCGCGGTTCCCGGCACGCCCAGCGCCGCCACGCGCAGTCTCGCCGAGGAGGTCGTGAGCATCGCCCGCTCCGAGCTCCCCGGCCTCGACGCCCGGATCGGCTATGTGGACGGGGACGGCTCGGAGTTCCCCACCCTTCAGGCCGTGCTCGCGCGCGCCGCCGACGAGCGCACCGCCCGCTACGAGCAGGCGCGGGCCGCCGGAATGGACGTCAGGGAGCCCGACGGCCCCGTCGCCGTCGTGGTGCCGCTGCTGGCCGGTCCGGACAGCGCGCTGCTGCGCCAGGTCCGCCAGGCCGTGATGGACAGCCGGGTCGCCGCCGAACTGACCGACGTACTCGGCCCGCACCCGCTGCTCGCCGAGGCCCTGCACGTGCGGCTGTCGGAGGCGGGTCTGGCCCGCGCCGACCGCGCTCGCCTGTTCACCGTGGCCACGGCCGCGGACGGCATCATCCTGGCCTCGGTGGGCGGCGAGGAGGCCGTGCAGGCGGCCGGGATCACCGGCATGCTGCTCGCCGCGCGGCTCGCCGTGCCGGTGATGGCGGCGGCCCTCGATCAGGAGGGCTCGATCGCCTCCGTCGCCGAGCAGCTGCGTTCCTCGGGCTCGCAGCAGCTGGCGCTCGCCCCGTACCTGATCGGCCCCGAGATCGACCCGGGCCTGATCGAGGAGGCCGCGAAGGAGGCGGGCTGCCCCGCCGCCGAGGCGCTCGGCCCGTACCCGGCGATCGGCAAGCTCGCGCTGGCCAAGTACACGACGGCGCTGGGCATCGCCCCGCAGCAGCCGCAGGGTACGCCGGTGCGCTGACACCGAACAGTCATACGACCGAGGGCCCGCTCCGCATCCCGGAGCGGGCCCTCGGCCTTGGCGGCGACGGCGAGTCTTCGGCGGTGCCAGTCGGCCGCCCACGGCGCCCGGTCAGTCGAACACCACGCAGGACGCCGCGGCCACCTTGACCGAGCCGACCCGTCGCGGCATCCCGCTGTCCCGGTCGATCGCGAACCACGTGACGTCACCGGAGCGCTCGTTCGCCACGTACAGGAACCCGCCCGACTCCGCGATCGCCCGCGGCCAGTGGCCCGCGCACGGCACCGTCCCGGTCAGCCGCAGCTCCTCCCCCTCGACGGCGAACACCGACAGCACGTCCGCCCCGCGGGTCGCGGTCCACACGAAGCGGCCGTCGGGCGAGGCGACGATGCCCGAGGGGTAGGCGTCCCCGGCCGGGCTGCCGGGCAGTACCGGCGTCTCGGTGAGCGGCTTCAGCGAGCCGTCGGAGGCGTCCCAGCGGCAGACAGTGACGGTCGGGGTGAGTTCGTTCACTACGTAGGCGTGGCCGCCGCTGGGGTGGAAGGCCAGGTGGCGGGGGCCGGAGCCAGGACGCAGGGCGGTCTCGCGGTGCAGGACGAGGCCGCCCTCCTTCAGCGTGCACACGCGTACGGAGTCCGTGCCCAGGTCGACGCTGACGACCCAGCGCCCGCTCGGGTCGGGCTGCACCTGGTGTGCGTGCGGGCCCTGCTGGCGGGGCGTGTGCGGGCCGGAGCCGGTGTGCCGGAACACGCCGGACGGGGCGGCGGCGAGGGTGCCGTCGGGGCGCAGCGGCACGGCGGAGACGCTGCCGGAGCCGTAGTTGGCGGTCAGGACGTGTCCGGCGAAGACGCTGAGGTGGGTCGGCCCGTTGCCGTCGACGAGGACGGGCCGGCCCGCCGGTTCGGGTACGGCGCCGGTGACGCGGTACGCGGCGACCGCACCCTCGGCCGTCTCGCTGACCGCGTAGAGGGTCTGCCCGCCGGGCGAGAGGGCCAGGTAGGAGGGGTCGGGTACGCCGTTGAGGCTGCCCAGCACCGTCAGGGCGCCGCTCGCCGCGTCCACGGCCGCCGTCACCACTCCGGGGCCGCCGGCCGCCGTGAACGACCCGATGAACGCCCGCCCGCCGTCCGCCACCGCTGTCCCCTCTCGGTTGTCGGGTGTCGCGGCCGACGCTAGCAGTTGATCACGCGCGGTCTAGACCAAGGCGGGGCTCCGTCGGTCGAGTCCGTGTCGACCTCAGGCCCCGACCAGCGGCGATCCGAACGGTGTGCGCAGCGGCGTGGCGAGTTCCGCGAGGGCGCGTTCCAGGCCGTGGAGGTGGGCGAGAGCCGGTTCGGCCGCGAGCGGCTCGGGTGCGAAGGAGACGGCCCGCTCCGCCGTACCGTCCGTGAGCGCCTCCACAGCGGCCTGCACGCGCCAGCAGGCGGCGGTCAGGCGGACGTCGTGGGAGGCCTCCGGATCGGCGGCGACGGCGACGAGACCCCGGATCTCGCGGGCGCAGTCGTCGAGCAGGGCGATCACCCGTCGGGCACGCCGCTTGCGGGCCGGCATCGGGTTCAGCGGGTGGACGAGCGGGGCGAGCGAGAGCCGTACCCGGCCGAGGAGCTGCTCCAGTTCGGCCACGCGCGGGGCGGGGTCGGCGGCGTTGTCACCGGCGAGGCGGGCCGCGGCCTCGGCGGTGCAGGCGTGGACGCAACGCAGGGCGTGCCGGATCCAGGCGTTGTTGACGGTGTGGGTGGTGACCGGCAGCACGAACAGCACGGCGAGCACGGCACCCAGCGCCCCGACCCCGGTCTCGGCCAGGCGCAGGGCGAGCAGGGCGGGCTGGAGCAGGTCCAGCAGGCCGTAGAGCAGCTCGGCGAGCAGGGTGACGCAGAGCATCATCCAGGTGTACGACACGGCGGCCGTGTAGAAGATGCCGAACACACACGCGGCGACGAGCACGGCCGACGGGACGACGGCGCCGTCCAGCGGGACGGCGACCAGCAGTCCGAGGGCGATGCCGAGCACCGTGCCGAGGACGCGTCGGAAGCCACGGACGAGGGTCTCGCCGCGCGAGGTGGTGTTGACGAAGATCCACCAGGTGGCGCCGACGGCCCAGTACCAGCGTTCCGCGGATACCAGCTGGCCCACCACGAGCGCGAAGCCCGCACCGGCGGTCGCCTGGATCGCCTGCCGGGTGGTGATCCGGGCGAGACCGATGCCGTCCGGCGGGGTGACCGCCGGGGCGGGAGGCGTGCGCCGCTCGTAGCACCACAGCCCGAAGCGCACCGCGGCCGCGCAGAGCACGGAGAGCACGACGGCGGCCGACAGCTCGGGCAGCTGCCCAGGGGTGGCCTGGAGGAACTGCGCGATGAAGAAGGTCATGAACGCGAACACGCCGAGGCTGTGCCCGCGCGGCCCCCAGCGGCGGGCGTAGACGCCCATGCCGACCACGGCGAGGAAGGTGAGGTCACGGGCGACGGGATGGTCGTGCAGCCCGGCCGCGGCGGCCAGGACCGGCAACCCGACGACGGGCAGCAGCGCGGTCGTGACCGCCTGCCCCCGCACGGTGGCGTCCGTGACCGTGAACAGGGCGAGCAGCGCGGCCAGTCCCCCGGTGACGGCGCCGACGAGGGAGTGACCGGCGAGCCCGCACACGACGACCGCGAACCCGATGCCGAGCACGGCCCGCGCGGCGAAGCGCAGCCGCGCCCGCCCCGGGTCCGGCGCCACGAACACCCTCTTCAGCACTGCTTCCCGCCCCCTGCTACGACCGGCATGAAAAAGGCGCCGCGGGATCCGCAGCGCCATCGACGCCCCCATGACAGCATCTGTTCCACCACTGGCTCAAGTGCCCTCGGATTCACTGGACCATTGGCACAGCGCGGGTTGCCATGAGCGACCCGCCACCGGGCCATCGGACCACGTCGGACGGCCCATTCCCTGAGCGCTTCATTGAGCCATTGGTACAGTCGGAGATGATCAAGCAACGAGGAGGCGGGCACCATGGCCGTGGACGAGCTGGACACCCGCATCCTGCGCCTGCTGCTGGAGCAGCCACGGACGAGCGTGCGCGAGTACGCCCGCATCCTCGGCATCGCCCGCGGCACGCTCCAGGCCCGCCTGGACCGGCTGGAGCGGGACGGTGTGATCACCGGCACGGGTCCGGCGCTCTCCGCCGCCGCGCTCGGCCATCCGGTGCTGGCGTTCGTGCACATCGAGGTCACGCAGGGCCACCTGGACGAGGTGGGCGACGCACTGGCCGCCGTGCCGGAGATCGTCGAGGCGTTCTCGATCACGGGCGGCGGCGATCTGCTCACCCGGGTCGTGGCGCGCGACAACGAGCACCTCGAGGACGTGATCCAGAAGCTGATCAGCCTGCCCGGCGTGGTCCGCACCCGCACCGAGGTGGCGCTGCGCGAACGCGTCCCGCACCGGCTGCTGCCGCTGGTGGAGTCGATCGGGCGGACGGCGCGGAAGCAGGCCCTGACATCCTGATCCCATGAGCAGTCTCGCCGGCCTCTCGGTCATCTTCGATCTCGACGGAACGCTCGTGGACAGCGAGCCGAACTACTACGAAGCCGGTCGGCTGACCCTCGCCGAGCACGGCGTGCCGGAGTACACCTGGGACCAGCACGAGCGGTACGTCGGCATCAGCACCCTGGACACGATCATCGACTGGCAGCGGCGCTACGACCTGTGCGCCCCGGTGGCCGAGCTCCTCGAGGCCAAGAACCGCCGCTATCTGGAACTCGCCCGCGCCTCCACGCGCGCGTACCCGGAGATGCGGACGTTCGTGGAACTGCTGGCCAGCGAGGGCGTTCCAATGGCCGTCGCCTCGGGTTCCTCGCCGGAGGCCATCGCGGCGGTCCTGGCCGGTACCGGCCTCGACGCCCATCTGCGCACCCTGGTCTCGGCCGACGAGGTCGCCCACGGCAAGCCCGCCCCCGACGTCTTCCTGGAGGCCGCCCGCCGCCTGGGCGCGGACCCGGCCGACTGCGTGGTCGTCGAGGACGCGGCCCCGGGCGCGGCCGCCGCCCACGCGGCCGGCATGCGCTGCATCGCCCTCCCCTACGTCCCCGACCAGGCGGACGGCCCCGAGTTCGCGACTGCCGACCTGCTGGTGCGGGGCGGGCAGAGGGAGTTCACGGCACGGACGGCGTACGACTGGCTCATGCGCACGGGCTGACCCCAACAGCACACGCCCGTACGCCACATCACCGTCGTACGCGTCAGAACCATTGACGCCCTCCCGCCGCACCCCTACGGCCTGGCCGACCATACGGACATTGTTCTCAATACCGAACACCGTGGAGGAGCACATGGCACCGCCCCCTCCCGTAGGACCCTCCTGCGGACGGCGATCGCCGCAGCGGCCGTACCCGGACTCGCCACGGCGGTGTCCGGGCGCACCGCGGCGGCGACGCCGCCGCCGCCCGCGTCCTGGACCCTGCGCCCCTTCCACCTCAAGGACGTCACGCTCGGCAACGGGATCTTCGCCGCCAAACGGCAGTTGCTGCTCGATCACGCCCGGGGCTACGACGTGAACCGCCTGGTGCAGGTGTTCCGCGCCAACGCGGGACTCTCCACGGGCGGCGCGGTCGCCCCGGCGGCTGGGAGGGGCTGGACGGCGAGCGACTACACGCCCAAGCAGGGCACCACGTGCTGCGAGGCACGGGCATGGAGAGCGACACCAAGTACCAGGACTCGGTGTACTTCCAGCAGGCCGACGGCAGCGCCCTGTACGTCAACCTCTACAGCCCGTCGACCCTGAGCTGGGCCGAGAAGGGCGTCACCGTCACGCAGACCACCGGCTTCCCCCGCGAGCAGGGGACCACACCACACTCACCGTCCGGGGCCGGCGCACCGCCTTCGATCTGCGGCTGCGGGTGCCGTCGTGGGCGACGGCCGGTTTCCGGGCGACCGTCAACGGCCGGTGCCGGGCAAGCCCCTCCACCACACCCTCGACGGCACGGAGTTCGCCCCGTTCTTCGAGGGCACCGAGGATCCGACGCACGCCTACTTCCGGCGCGTCGAGCCCCGAGTGGTCTTCGGCGACCGGGACTCCGGGGTCGCCAACCCCGCCAAGGCCGACGGCACCACACTGTTCGACGAGGTGTGGGCCGGAGCGCCGTTCGACGGCGAGGGCGCGCTGGTGGCGCGGGTGCGGTCGACGGTGAAACGCGTGGGTGGCGGCGGGGCTGCTCGCACGGGCCGACGGTGACACGGTGGTGCGTACGGCGCGGCAGGCGTCGTACGTCCGGTGACCCGGGGGACTACGAACGGCGGCGGGGCTTGCCGCGGCGGGCGCCCTTCGGGGTCCGCGGCTGCTGCCTCGCCGTCGGCTTGCGGCGGGCGGCGGGCTCCGCTCGGCGCTTCTCCTTCGGCTGGGCGGCCTGCGCCGGGGTGCGGCCACGGGTGCTGTTCACTGTCCGGCCGCGCACGATGCCGATGAAGTCCTCGACCAGGTCGGTGTGCGCGTCCTCCGGCCAGGACAGGGCCACGCTCGACTGGGGCGCGTCCACGAGCGGCCGGTAGGTGAGGTCCCTGCGGTGGTGCAGCCGGGCCAGGGACTGGGGGACGGCGAGGACACCGATGCCCGCGGCAACGAGTTCGACGGCGTCGGCGGTGGTGGCGGGGCGTTCGAAGGCCGGCTCACCGGGCAGCTGCTCCCAGCCGAGGACGTCGTCGAGGGGATGCAGGACGACCTCCTCGGCGAGGTCCTCGACCGTCACCTCGTCCGCCGCCGTGAGCAGGTGGTCCTTGGGGACCACGACGACTGTCGCCTCGGTGTAGAGGGGGATCGCGCTGAAGACCGTACGGTCCACGGGCAGCCGTACGATCCCCGCGTCCGCGTCGCCGGCGCGCAACACATCGGATGCCTCGGCGGCCGTCACGGAGACGAGGGTGAGGGAGACGTCGGGCAGGCGTTCGTTCCAGATCCGCACCCACTTGCCGGGTGTCGCCCCAGGGACGTACGCGAGCCGGAACGTGGGGGGTGCTTCCGAGCCTGTCACCCCGCCAGGTTACCGGCTGTGGTCGGATGTCCCTCATTCGGACGTATCGCATCCGGCGGATAGTCTGGACGGCATGAAGTCGCACCAGACCACCCAGACGATGAAGCCCGCGACCGCGGCGAAGAAGCTGGGTGTGTACCTCCCCGCCACGCCCGCCGAGTTCCAGGAGGGCGTCGTCTCGCGCGCCGAGCTCAACGAGTTCCAGGCCAATCCGCCCCAGTGGCTGCGGGAGCTGCGACGCAACGGTCCGCACCCGCGGCCGGTGGTGGCGGCGAAGCTGGGCGTCTCCATCGCGGGTCTCGCGCGTGGCGGGGTGACCGAGCCGCTCACCACCGAGCAGATCGAGACGCTGAAGCAGGAGTGTCCCGAGTGGCTGGAGAAGGAGCGGGCCACGCAGGTCGAGGTGCGCAAGGAAGCGGCCCGGCTGAAGCAGCAGAAGGCCGAGCGTCCCTGAGGTTTCCGAGTGCGTTCCCCCGGCGGAAACGGCCTGCTCAGGGCAGGGCGAACGCCGGGTGCGCGCCGTTGAGGAAGTAGTCGCCGACCTCGCGGAGCCGGTGGGCGACGGGTTCGCGCAGGGTGTGGGTGCGGGTGTCGCGCCAGAAGCGGTCGAGCCCGTGGCGCTGGGCGGCGGCCCGCGTGCCGATCACGTCCAGGGCACGCGTGGTGATCTCCTGCGCGGCCCGGGTGGCGGCCGCCTCGGCGACGCTCGCCAGGACGGTGATCTCCGCGCACTCGTCGTCGTCCAGGTCCTCGCCCCGTGACAGTCCGCGCGTCAGCGCGTCGACCGCCTGCCCGGCGAGGGCGGAGGCGGACCGGGCGAGCACGGCGAGTTCCCCGTAGCAGCTGACCAGGTACGGGTCCTGCGTCGGGCCACCCGGCCGGTTGTACTCGCGCGCCTCGGCCAGCAGTCCCTCGGCGACCCCGAGACAGAAGTGCGCGGAGACCAGCCGCGCGACCGGCGCGGCCAGCCCGGCGAACGGCGACAACACGCCCTCGTCCGCGGAGAGCGACCCGAACACATCACCCGCCGCGACCGGCACGGCGTCGAAGTCCACCCCGCCGACGGCCGCCAGCCGCTGCCCGAACGTCTCTCCGTCGGTGCGGTACCCCACGCCCGGGTGGGCCGGATCGGCCAGGACGGCCAGCGGCTCACCGGTGCCGGACCGCGCCGCGCGCACCAGCAGCCGGTCGGCGACTGCGGCTCCGGTGACGCCACTGTGGTGACCGTCCAGGAGGTAGCCGTCCCCGGCGGGGGTCAGGGTCAGCGGCGCCTCGCGGGAGGCGATGCCGCCGCCCCAGCACCACCGGCCCGCCGCCGACTCCCGCTCGACGCGGGCGGCGACGGCGGGAGGGGCGAAGAAGCGGGCGCCGGCGGACAGGAAGTAGTGGCTGCCGAGCAGCCGGCCGATCGCACCGTCGGCCGCCGCGATCGTACGGACCACCGCGTAGGCGGTACGCCAGTCCGAGCCGCCTCCGCCGTGTTCGGTGCCAGCGAGGAGGGTCAGCAACCCCGCCTCGCGCAGCCGTTCGACCTCGTCGTGCGGCGTCTTCCCGGCCTGTTCGCGCTCGACCGCGTCGGTGGCCAGGTCGTCCGCCAACTCCCGGGCTGTGTGCAGCCAGTGCGCGTGCGCGGCTTCCGGGTCGGTCATGACGGCGGCCTTCCTTCCTGCGTGAACGCCATCCTCACGCGGGCCGTCGACGCAGGTCAAGATTTCCTAGTAACTCGATAGGAAAATCGGGGAAGACGGCCGGAACCCGTCGATCCGCGTGCGGCTGGGGCCACTTGCCACTCCGAGAAGCGGCCGTCACGCCGCCGTCATGGCCTCCTCCCGGTGGATCGGCGTCCCCGAGTCGGTCAGCGGTACGCCCGTGCCGCCGCGCCGGGCCGCGATGATCTCGGCGGCGATGGACACGGCCGTCTCCTCGGGCGTACGGGCGCCGAGATCCAGGCCGATCGGTGAGCGCAGGCGGGCCAACTCCCGCTCCCCCAGGCCGGCTTCCCGCAGCCGCCGTTCACGGTCCTCGTGGGTACGGCGGGAGCCCATCGCGCCGACGTACGCCACCGGCAGCCGCAGGGCTTCGGTCAGGAGGGGTACGTCGAACTTGGCGTCGTGCGTGAGGACGCACAGGACCGTGCGCGCGTCGGTCCGGGTTCGCCTGAGGTAGCGGTGTGGCCAGTCGACGACGATGTCGTCGGCCTCGGGGAATCGGGCGCGGGTGGCGAAGACGGGGCGGGCGTCGCAGAGGGTGACGTGGTAGCCGAGGAGTTTGGCGGTGCGGGTGAGGGCTGCGGCGAAGTCGATGGCGCCGAAGATGATCAGGCGGGGTGGGGGTGTTCGGGACTGTACGAAGAGGGTGAGGTCGCAGAGTTCTGTCGTGCCGGTGCGGCCTGCTTCCAGCAGGGCGTGGGTTTCGGTCGCGATGCGTTCCAGTGGTGATGTCGTCCGGCGGGTGCGGGTTGTTTGTGGATGGTCGCGTCCACGCGGCGGAGCCGCACATGTGACAGCCCCGCGCCCCTTGAGGGGTGCTTCATCCAGGTCAGTCACATTCGTCTCGTACGTTCCGTCTGGATGTACGAGCAGCTGTTTGCCTATCAGTTCCGTGGGGCCCGCTGCCACTTGGGCCAGAGCCATGGGCTCTCCGCGCGCCGCGGCCCTCAGGGCGCTTGTGATGACCTCTCTGTCCTGGGTGACCGGTGTGATCAGGACCTCGATCTCGCCGCCGCAGGTCAGGCCCACCGCGAAGGCGTCCTCGTCGCTGTAGCCGAAGCGTTGGCGGATTGTTTCGCCGTTCTGGAGGGACTGGACGCACAGGTCGTACACCGCCCCCTCGACGCAGCCACCGGAGACCGAGCCGATGGCCGTGCCCTCGGTGTCGACGGCGAGGGCGGCGCCGGGGGCGCGGGGTGCGCTGCCGGAGACGGCGATGACCGTGGCGACGGCGAAGTCGCGGCCCTCCTCGGCCCAGCGGTGCAGTTCGTCGGCGATGTCAAGCATCGGTGGCCGCCTGTAGGACGCGGTCGGGCCGGATGGGCAGGTCGCGGTGGCGTACGCCGGTCGCGTGCCAGACGGCGTTGGCGATGGCTGCGGCCGCGCCGACGATGCCGATCTCGCCGATTCCCTTGATGCCGACGGGGTCGTCGGGGTCAGGGTCGTCCACCCAGTCCGCCTCGATGTGCGGGATGTCGGCGTGCGCGGCGACGTGGTAGCCGGCGAGGTCGGCGCCGATGTTGGCGCCGGAGGCGCGGTCGCGGAGGGCTTCCTCGTGCAGGGCCATGGAGATGCCCCAGATCATGCCGCCGACGAGTTGGTTGCGCGCGGTCAGCGGGTTGACGATCCGGCCGGCGGCGAAGATGCCGAGCATGCGCCGGACGCGTACCTCGCCGGTGGTGACGTCCACGGCGACCTCGGCGAACTGCGCCCCGAAGGAGTGCCGTTCCTTCTGGGCGAGCGCGGCGATGGCCTCGGTGGTGTCGGACCGTACGGTGATGCCCTCCGGCGGGATGTCCGCGCCCAGCGCCAGCCGTTCGCGCAGTTCACCGGCCGCCGCGGTGATCGACCAGGCCCAGGAGCGGGTGCCCATGGATCCCCCGGCGATCATCGCAGGCCCGAAGTCGCTGTCCCCGATGCGCATCCGGACGCGGTCCGGCGGCACCTGGAGCGCGTCGGCGGCGACCAGGGTGAGTGCGGTACGGGCTCCGGTGCCGATGTCCGCGGCGGCGGTGCGCACCGTGAAGGTGCCGTCCGCCTCCGCCGTCACCGCCGCCGTCGAGGGCCCGGCTCCGGCGAAGAAGGAGGACGCCGCCGTGCCGGTGCCGAGCAGCCAGCGGCCGTCGCGGCGCACGCCGGGGCGCGGGTCCCGGTCCGCCCAGCCGAAGCGGCGGGCGCCCTCCTCGAAGCAGGCGAGCAGGTTGCGGCTGCTGAACGGCAGCCCGGAGACGGGGCCGGCCGTGGGCTCGTTGCGGGCGCGCAGGGTGATCGGGTCGATGCCGCACTTCACGGCGAGTTCGTCGAGCGCCGACTCCAGCGCGAACGCCCCCGGTGCCTCACCCGGCGCGCGCATCCAGGTCGGGGTCGGCACGTCGAGCCGTACGACGTGGTTGGCGGTGTGGTGGGCGTCGGCGTCGTACATCACCCGGGCCACACCGGCGCTGGGCTCGACGAAGTCGAGCACCGTCGACGTGTGGTTCAGGGAGCGGTGTTCCAGGGCGCGGAGCCGTCCGTCGGGGTCCGCGCCGAGCCGGACGCGCTGGGCGGTGGGGCTGCGGTGGCCGGTCAGCGTGAACATCTGGCGGCGGGTCAGGACGACCCGGACCGGACGCTGGAGGACGGTCGCGGCCATCACTGCGGCCACCTGGTGGGCGCGTATGCCCTTGCTGCCGAAGCCGCCGCCGACGTGCTCGGAGCGCACCCGCACCGCGCCCGGCTCGAGGGAGAAGAGCTTCGCCAGGCCGTCCTGGATCCAGGTGGCGCCCTGGTTGGAGTCGATGACGTCGAGCCGTCCGCCGTCCCAGCGGGCCGTCGCCGCGTGCGGCTCCATCGGGTTGTGGTGCTCCTCGGGGGTCGTGTACGCGGCGTCCACGACGACGGCGGACGCGGCGAGTTCGGCCTCCAGCTCACCCTTCCCGGTCACCGCGGGCATGTGGCCGTCCACCTGGTGGGCGTCCGTGCGGTCGGCGGAGAGGGCGACGTCGTGCGGCTCCTGGTCGTAGTGCACGACCAGTGCCTCGGCGGCCTCGCGGGCCTGCTCGGACGTCTCGGCGACGACCAGCGCCACCGGCCAGCCGACGTGCGGCACCCGGTCGTTCTGGAAGAGGGCGGCCGACGGGTCCGGCGGGACGCCCAGCAGGCCGACGTGGTCGGTGTCGACGCGGGGGGCGTTGCCGTGGTGCAGGACGGCGACGACGCCGGGCATCGCGAGGACGCGGTCGGTCTCCAGGGCGCGGATGCGGCCGCGGGCGACGGAGGACAACGCCAGCCAGCCGTGGGCGAGTTCGGCGAAGGGGATCTCCGCAGCGTAGCGGGCGGCACCGGTGACCTTCTCCCGGCCCTCGACGCGGGTGTGGGCGGTGCCGACGGCGGACGTCAGGCGGGTGACGGTGGTCATCGGGCGTCGGCCTCCTCGGCGAGTTCGGTCAGCACGGCCACCACGAGGTTGCGCATGAGGGTCACCTTGTATCGGTTGTGCGGCAGTGGCTCCGCGGCGGCCAGTTCGGCGTCCGCCGCTGCGGCGAAGGTGTCGGCGTCTGCCGGGGCTCCGGTCAGCAGCTGTTCGGCCGTCCGTGCCCGCCACGGCCGGGACGCGACCGCGCCGAACGCCAGCCGGACGTCTCGTACGACCCCCTCGTCGACGTCGAGCGCGGCGGCGACGGAGCCGATCGCGAAGGCGTACGAGGCACGCTCACGCACCTTGCGGTAGCGGGAGTTGGCGGCTGTGGGCGTCGGCGGCAGGGTGACGCCGGTGATCAGGGCGCCCGGCGGCAGGGCGGTCTCCCGGTGCGGTGTATCGCCCACCGGCAGGTAGAACTCGGCGAGCGGCGACTCCCCGGGCCCGTCCTCCGTCTCGTACGAGACGACGGCGTCGAGGGCGGTGAGCGCGACCGCCATGTCCGAGGGGTGGGTGGCCACGCAGTGCTCGGAGGCGCCCAGGATCGCGTGGTTGTGGTGCTCGCCCTCGATGGCGGGGCAACCGCTGCCGGGAACGCGCTTGTTGCACGGCTGGGTCACGTCGGCGAAGTAGCCGCAGCGGGTGCGCTGGAGCAGATTGCCGCCGACGGTGGCCATGTTGCGCAGCTGGCCGGAGGCGCCGGCGAGCACCGCCTGCGTCAACGCCGGGTAGCGGCGGCGGACTTCGGGGTGGGCGGCGAGGTCGCTGTTGGTGACGGTGGCGCCGATGCGCAGACCGCCGTCCTCGGTCGGCTCGATCCGGTCGAGGGGCAGTTCGCGGACGTCGACGAGCCGGGCGGGCCGTTCGACGCCGGTCTTCATCAGGTCGACGAGGTTGGTGCCGCCGCCGAGGAAGCGGGCGTCCGGGTCGGCGCCGAGCAGCGCGACCGCGCCGGCGACGTCGAGGGCCCGCTGATAGCCGAACTCCCTCATGCCGCCGCCTCCTCGGACTCCCGCTGCTCGTCGGCCGCACGGGCGACGGCCTGGACGATCGACACGTAGGCACCGCAGCGGCACAGGTTGCCGCTCATCCGCTCCCGTATTTCCTCGGGTGTCAGCGGTGGCGGTCCCGCCTCGGGCCTTACGTCGTCGGTGGCGGCGCTCGGCCAGCCCGCCGCGTGCTCCTCGATGACGGCGATGGCCGAGCAGATCTGGCCCGGTGTGCAGTAGCCGCACTGGAAGCCGTCGAGGTCGAGGAACGCCTGCTGCACCGGATGCAGCCGGTCACCGTCGGCCACGCCCTCGATGGTGGTGATCTCCCGCCCGTCGGCCGCGACCGCGAGCTGAAGGCAGGACACGGCCCGGCGGCCGTCGACCAGCACGGTGCAGGCACCGCATTGTCCCTGGTCGCAGCCCTTCTTCGTGCCGGTGAGATCGAGGCGCTCGCGTAGGGCGTCGAGCAGGGTGGTGCGGTGGTCGACGGACAGCGGGTACTTCTCGCCGTTGATGTTCAAGGTGATGGCGCTGGACGTCGATGGGGCCATGATCAGCCTTCTTTCGCGTTTCCGAGGCACGCAGATGAATGAGGCACGCAGATGAACAGGGACGAGACGAGGAAATGAGTCAGAGACGGGGAACGGGCGCCGTGACGGCGCTGGACGTGGCGGAATCGGACCGCCCGCCGCTATCGTGGAGCCAACCGGACAACTGTCCACTATCAGGAAACGTACCGGACAGCTGTCCGCTTAGCAAGACCGGGTTCCGGCCACGGCCCGCGAGGAGGACCGAGTGCGGGAGAAGAAGGACGGGCCTCAGCGCTCGGACGCGCAGCGGAACCGGGAGCGGATCCTGGAGGTCGCTCTGGTCGAGCTGACCCGTTGCCCGGACGCCCCACTGAGCGCGATCGCCAAGAAGGCAGGCGTGGGGCAGGGCACGTTCTACCGGAACTTCCCCAACCGCGAGGCGCTGGTCCTGGAGATCTACCGGCACGAGATGCAGCAGGTCGCCGACAGCGCGGCCGAGCTACTGGAGTGCCGGAAGCCGGACGAGGCGCTGCGGGAGTGGATGGACCACCTCGCGCGGTTCGCCACGGCCAAGGCGGGCCTGGCGGAGGCGATCCGACAGGCCACCGCCACCGGCGCGGCGGGGGCGCAGAAGCCCGGGCACACCCCGTTGATCTCCGCCGCCGAACTCCTGCTGCGCGCCAACGAGAAGGCCGGAACGATCCGCCCCGGAGTGACCGCGGACGACTTCGTCCTCGCCATCTCCGGCATCTGGCACATCGATCCCGACGGCGACTGGCAGCCGCGGGCGGCCCGGCTGCTGGACCTGGTGATGGACGGACTGCGGGTGGGGGCTCCCGGGCGGTGAAGCCGGGGGAGGGCACCACATTCCGCGGAAGTCAATAGTCGTTCAGTGTAGGCCCCATCAACTGTCGTTCACCGATGCTTCTTTGTGCCCCCGTGCGCCCCCGAGAAAAGCGGATTCAGGGGGCCGAGCTCGGGTTGAACTGGGCAGAACATTGATTCAAGCGCACGACCGGTGAACTGTCACCGACTTTCCATGTGTCGGCTGAGACAAGGGGTATTCGATGAGTGGTGCTGTGACCGAACCGACGCGAGTATCGACCGTGGGTACTGCGCCAGGCATATTCCCGTTCGTCAGCCATGCTATCGCCTTGTTCCGGCGCCCGCTGGACTTTCTGAATTCCCTCCCCGCACAAGGGGATCTGGTCGAGTTACGCCTGGGTCCGCAGCGAGCGTGGATGATCTGCGATCCTCAACTGGTCCATCTCATGCTCATGGACCCGCACACCTTCGACAAGGGCGGCACGCAGTACGACCGGCTCGGCGCGCTGATGGGCAACGGCATCGTCACCTGCCCGCAGTCCGAGCACCGCCGCCAACGCACGCTTCTGCAACCGGGTTTCCACCCGTCCCGCATCCCCGCGTACACCGAGCTGATGGCCGAGGAGGCCGAGGCGCTGTGCCGTGAGTGGCGGGCGGGCGAGAAGGTCGACGTCACGCGCGCGATGATGGCCCTGACGACGCGGGTCACCAGCCGGGTGCTGTTCTCCGGCTCGCTGGACGCCGAGCGGGCGGCCGTCGTGCGCGAGTGCCTCGCGGCCGTCGTGCGGGGCCTGTTCGCCCGTACGGTCGTGCCGGTCGACGCCGTCTTCCGCATACCCACGCCGGCGAACCGGCGCTACCAGGAGGCGCTGCGCCGCCTGCACGCGCTGATCGACACGATCATCGCCGAGCGCCGGGAAGCCCCTCCGCGCGAGGACCTCCTGGGCACGCTGCTCGCGGCGCACGACGGGGGCGGGGCCGGGAACGGGGCCGGGAACGGGGACGAGACCGGGGTCGGCGTTCGGGACGGGGACGCGGCCGCCGAGGGACCGCGAAGGGTCAGCGACCGGGAGATCCACGACCAGCTCATCACACTCCTGCTCACCGGAGTGGAGACCACGGCGATGTGCCTGGCCTCGGCGTTCAGCCTGCTGGCGGTGAACCCGGAGGCGGAGCGCGCACTGCACCGCGAGGTCGACGCGGTACTCCGCGACGGGCAGGCGCCGGGCCAGGAGGAGCTGGCGCGCCTGGAGTACACCCGGTGCGTGGTCACCGAGACGCTGCGCGTGTGTCCGCCCGGCTGGCTGTTCACCCGGATCACCACCCGGGAAACGGAGCTCGGCGGGCATCGGCTGCCGCGGGGGGCGATGATTCTGTACAGCCCATACCTCCTGCACCACGATCCCGCGTCCTTCCCCGAGCCCGAGCGTTTCCTTCCCGAACGCTGGCTTCCGGAACGGGAGACGGCCGTGCGGAAGGGCGCGATGCTGCCTTTCGCCGCGGGGAACCGCAAATGCATCGGCGACCGGTTCGCCATGGCGGAGGCGATGGTGGGAGTCGCGACGGTTGCCGCTCACTGGCGTCTGCGGCCGGTGTCGGGGCACGACGGACAGCCGCGTCCGGCAGTCACATTGGGGCCGAGGGCCCTCGTAATGCTCTGCGAGCCGCGTCAACACAGCCGGCACTACCGAATGGCAGGTGACAACGGTGTCGACGACGTATAAGGGAATTCCCGTCGCGACTCACAGCGGAATTCCGACCGGCAGCCTCAAGGAACTGATCGAGGCCACCCTCTACATGCCCTTCCCATTTTTGATCAATCCGCACGAACCTGAGGCCACCGCAGGCACTGACGCCTGGTTGCGCACGTGGGGGCTGACCGACGACCACGCCGTGGCGGAGATGATCGTCCGCACCCGGCCCGCCGAACTCGCGGCCTATAACAGCCCGTCGATGCCCGCCGACGTGCTCCAGCTGGTGGCCGATCAGATCGCCTACCAGTTCATCTTCGACGACCGCGCGGAGGAGGTCGGCCGCCGACAGCCGAGCCGACTGCTTCCCATGCTGAGCGAGAGCATCGGCATCCTGCGCGACGACCAGCCACCCAGCACCGCGCTCGGGGCGGCCCTGGCCGACCTCTACCGGCGCGTCCAGGAGCGGTGCACACCGGCCCAGACCGCGCGATGGGCGTGGAACTGCCGCGAGTACGTGCACGGGCTGCTGTACGAATCGGTGGCCCAGACAGAGGCGATCCCCTTACGCATCGGACTGTGCAGCTCGATACGTGCGCTGATCGCGGGTGTCGAGCCCTTCTACCCGCTCTGCGAAGCCGCGGCTCCCCATGAACTCGACCCCGAAGAGCTCTATCACCCCGTCATGCGGCGGCTGGGGCGGCTTTCGGCCGACGCGGCGGTGTGGATACCCGACCTGTACTCCGCGGTGAAGGAGCAGCGGGCGGGCGGAATGATCAATCTGGCCCTCGCTCATCAACGCGCGTACGACTGCCCACTGCCCGAGGCGGTCACGCTGGCGATCCGGCAGATAAACAACACCATCAGGGAATTCGAGAGGCTCTACGCGGAGATCGAACCGCAACTGAGCCCGGCCGGCGTCGCCTATGTCGACGGAATGACGGGCTGGATACGCGGTTGCTACTACTGGTCCCGCACCGTCCCCCGCTACGCGGACACCGCCACGACCGCCGCCGTCTCCTGAGCGCCGATCCGGTCTACGGTACCCGGATCAGGCCGGTTGAACCTGCCAGAGTGGAGAATTCACCCATCCCTGTCGTCCTCATTCCCCGGATTGGCCACCACCCGTCAATGAGCGCGTACGCTCGGCGCTGTCCACGGAGGGCCGACGACAGAAAATCGGGTACGGCACATGGCGAATGGGCTGCGGCAACCGAACAGCGAGCACCAGCTGTTGCTGGAGCGTCACCGCGAACTCCGTGCACTCGACGTCGCCTTGGCGAGCCTTCATGACACGGTGGACGGCGTGTCCCGGACGCCGCAGGGCGGTTTGCTGGCTTACACCGGTTCCGGCGGGCTCGGCAAGACGACACTCATGGCGCAGGCCCGGGCCCGGGCCTGCGCCCAGGGCTTCACCGTGCTGTCGGGCAAGGGCGGCGAGACGGAGCATGAGCTGGCGTTCCGCGTGGTGCGCCAGCTCATGCAACCCACGCTGGCGGCGATGGACGAGACCACGCGGCGTGACCTGCTGGGGAGTTGGTACGACATCGTCGCCACCGCTCTCGGGCTGGAGGCCGCGGGCACCGCGCCCATTCCGGATCCGACCGGCGTGCGTGACGGCCTCGACTGGGTCATGACGCGCCTGACGGTGAAAAAGGGGCCCATCGTCCTGCTCCTGGACGACCTGCAGTGGGCCGATGCCGAGTCCCTGGGCTGGCTCGCCTCCTTCGCCCCTCGCACCGCGGACCTCCCGCTGCTGATCATCGCCGCCTACCGGCCCGACGAACTGCCGCCCGAGGCAACCTCGTTCCGCTCCCTCTTCGAGGGCCACGGCAGCCGTCCCTACGCCCTGGCGCCGCTCAGCCCGGCGGCCGTGGCACGGATCGTCCGCCATGAACTGGGGGCGGGAGCCGAGGACGCCTTCTGCGAGGAGTGCTGGACGGTCACCGGCGGTAGCCCGTTCGAGACGGTGGAACTCGCCATCAGGCTCGGAGAAGACGGGTTGAAGGGCACTCAGGACGAGTTGCCCACGATGCGCAACCTCGCCTCCGCGGTCAAGGGCCCCGGCCTGCTCGATCAGCTGAGGCGGCTCGGCACGACCACCGTCCGTTTCGCCTGGGCCGCCGCGGTCCTCGGCACGTCCATCTCGCCGCATCTCGCGGCCGCCATCGCGGTGGTCAGCAGCGAGGACGCCGTCGAAGCCACCGAGCAATTGCGCGCCCGCCGGATCCTGGCCGACACCCCGGGGCCTGACGAGGGCCTGGAGTTCGTGCACCCACTGATCGCCACGACGATCTATCGGGCCATTCCCTCTCACCTGCGCGTCGGCCTGCACAACGCCGCCGCGATGGCCGTCCGTGCGGCGGGGCTCGGTCCCACCGCCGC
Organism: Streptomyces spinoverrucosus; assembly: GCF_015712165.1. Classification (NCBI taxonomy): domain Bacteria; kingdom Bacillati; phylum Actinomycetota; class Actinomycetes; order Kitasatosporales; family Streptomycetaceae; genus Streptomyces; species Streptomyces spinoverrucosus. The sequence goes on from NZ_JADPZX010000002.1 coordinate 364,395, forward strand.
CGCCCGGCACCTGCTGGAGGTTCCCGCCGAAGGCAAGACGGAAGCAGTTGACTGCCTGCGCGAGGCCGCCCGCGAATACCTGCGCGCCGGTGCCCCGGAAGCCGCCCGGCGAGTCCTGACCCGAGCACTTCAGGAACCGCCCCACCCGGAGGAGCGTGCCGAACTCCTCAACGAACTTGCCTCCTCGACCTTTCTGATCGACCCCGCCGCCACCGTCAGTCACCTCCGTGAGGCGCTGTCGGAACCCGAGGTCGACCCCGATCTGCATGCCTCCATCGTCTACCGGCTGACCCAGGCCCTCGCCCACACGGACCAGATGGCGGAGGCCTCCGCCGTCGCCGAGCAGGAAGCACGGCAGGCCCCCAACGCACGCATCAAGCTGCGTATGCAGGCGGATCATTTCGTCTGGAGCATGTTCCGCACCGACGAGCCCGACTCGCCGGCCCGTTCCCGCAGGCTGGCCAAGCTGGCCCGGCAACTGCCCGGCCGTGGTCTGGAGGAGCGCTACATCCAGGGTCTGCGTGCCTGGGACGCCCTGGTGCGTGGCGAGCCCCGGCAGACCGTCCTCGACACGGCCGAGGAGGCCCTGCGCGGAGGGATGAGCTGGACGGACGAGAACCGGGGCTTCGAGGTGCCCGTTTCGGTCGCCCTGGTGTTCATGTACGGCGACCAGCCGCACCGGGCCGAGGACCTGTTCGCCAAGGGCATCGCCGAGTGCGTCGCCAAGGGCTGGCGCGGCTCCCATCTGGCCCTCGGCAACACCCTGTCCGGCTACATCCGCTACCGGCGCGGCTGCCTCGCCGAAGCGGAGGAACTGGTCCGTGACGGTCTGCGCATCGCCGACAAGGTGAAGGGCGCCGTCCCCGCCCAATGGTTCGCCATCGGCATCCTCATCCAGACCCTGGTCGCCCGCGGCCGCACCGCCGAGGCCCGTGAGCTCGCCGACTCGTACAGCTACGGCGCCGTCGTCCCGAACGCCGTCATCTACCCGGATCCCCGCACGGTCTACTCGGAGCTGTTGCTCGCCGAGGGCCGGCACGTCGAGGCGGAGCGGCTGCTGACCGCCGTCGGGGACCGGCTGGAGGCGCGGGCCTGGCGCAACCCCGCCTGGTGCCCGTGGCAGCTGAACCTGGCGTACGCCGTCGCGCCGTCCGCGCCGGACCGGGCTGTCCGGCTCGCGCGGGACGCCGTCAAGCGGGCCCGCGACTTCGGCGCGGCCTCCGCGATCGGCCAGGCACTGCACACCGAGGCCGAGGTGACCGGCGGGACGGCGTCCCTGGAGCTGTACGCCGAGGCCGTGGCAGAACTGCAGCGGTCACCGGCGGCGTACGAGCTGGCCCGGGCCCTTGTCGGGCACGGCGCCGCGCTGTCCCGCAACGGCCGCGTCCAGGAGGCGGCCGACCGGCTCTACCAGGGCCTGGAGTGCGCCGTGCACTGCGGTGCGGAGGCCCTGGCGGGTCGCGCCCGGGACGAGCTCTCGGCCGCCGGTCTGCGTCCGCTGCCGCTGCGCTACGCCCAGACGGACACCCTCACGGCCCAGGAACGCCGAGCCGCCGAAATGACCGCGCTGGGCAAGCCGGTGGCGGTCGTGGCGAAGGAGCTGCGGGTCACCGAGCAGGGCGTGCGGCAGTTGCTGTCCCTGGTGTATCGCAAGGTGGGGACCGATGCGGCGGGGCTGGCCCGGGCGTTGGAGACCTTTCCGCGACCTCGGCCCTGACGGGCCGGGTCGCGGCGGTCGCGGCACGCACGTACCGCTATGTACCCCGCGTACAGCGGCCCTTCGGACTGGTCGCCGGTGGGCGGCACTGGAGGGCGAAGTCGGCGGGCTTGGTGCTCAGGTAGCGGCCCATGCAGGCGTTCGGTGTCGTCCGTCCGCGCTCGGCGCAGAAGGCCAGTGCCGCGCGGCCGTTGGCGAACGGGCCCGGAGTGTAGATCACCCAGTAGCCCGGGCGGAGCGAGGCGTACTTGTCGCTGCGGACGAAGACGGCCTCGGGCACGGACTCGCGGATCCGGGCGAGGCGCCGGTCGCGGGCCGCGGTGCCCGCGGAGAACGGTTCGGAGTACAGCTGGGCGACCCAGCGGCCGCCCCCGGCCGGGGCGGAGGGTGACTCGGACACCGTCGGGGTGGGTGTCGGCGAGGGCGACGCGCCGGGCGTCGGCGTCGACGACGTGCCCGCCGCGGAGCTGCCCTCCGCTCCCACGGTCTGCTTGTCGTCCCTCTTCCCGCCGTCGGGGGTGAGCAGAGTGAGGGCGAGTGCGGTGACGACGCCGGCGGCCAGGAGGGCGGTGACGGCGACCAGGAGCGGCTTGCGGCCACGCGGCCGGCGCTCCGGACGCGGCGTGTCCAGCTGCGTCGGTGTGGGCGCCGGAAGCGGAGCCGTCGGCATGGGCGTCACCGTCTGCGTCGGCTGGGCCCAGCGCGGTGTGGCGCCGGACTCCACCTGCGCCAGCAGCGCGTCCAGCTGCTCGGCGTCGGGGCGTGCCGCCGGGTCGCGCACGAGGAGGGACTGCAGTACGGGGGCGAGTGGGCCGGAGCGGACGGGCGGGGGAACCGGGTCGTCGAGGACCGCGGCCAGTGTGGCGAGGGTCGTCTCGCGGCGCAGGGGGCTGACGCCTTCCGCACAGACGTACAGGACGAGCCCGAGGGACCACAGGTCGGCCGCCGGGTCGTCGCCGTGCCCACGGACCCGTTCGGGGGCCATGTACTCGGGCGAGCCGACGAGTTCACCGGTGACCGTCAGCGCGGTCGCGCCCTGGAGGGCGGCGATGCCGAAGTCGGTGAGGACGGCGGTGCCGTCGGGGCGGAGCAGGACGTTGGCGGGCTTGACGTCGCGGTGCTGGATGCCGGCGGCATGCGCGGCGCGCAGCCCGGAGAGCACCTGTCGGCCGATGCGCGCCGCCTCCACCGGTTCCAACGGGCCGTCGGTCAGCCGCTGTTGGAGCGAGACGCCCGGCACCAGCTCCATCACGATCCACGGATGGGGGTCGGCCTCGATGATCTGGTGGACCGTCACCACGTACGGATTGCTGAGCCTGGCCAGGGCCCTCGCCTCGCGCATGACTCGTTCGCGTACGGCCTCGGAGGCCTCGGCGTCCGGCCGTACCGCCTTGAGTGCCACCTCGCGGTGCAGCACGGTGTCCCGGGCCCGCCAGACCGTGCCCATGCCTCCGCTGCCGAGCCGCTCGATGAGCTCGAAGCGTCCGTCGATCATGTCCCCCGCTGTGTTCACCCGCCATAGGTTAGGGCAGGAGCCCGGGCGGTCGCGGGGGCGTGTCGCCCTTCCGCCCCGCGCCCGGGGGTGAAGATCGGCCGAGATACGTCGTAGCCGGTCCGGAAGCCGGCTCCGCCCCGTACGTTGCCACCAGTGCTCTGTGCCGAACGGCACACCGACCCCACGCACTGGGAGCTTCCTTGGACATCGAAGGCACCCACGAAGGCACCCACGAAGGCACCCACGAAGCCACCATCGACAACACCATGGAAAGCGCCTCGGACGCCGCTCGTACCGGCCCCCTCTCCCGCCGCAGATTTTTGCAGGCCACCGCGACGGCCACGTCCCTCGCCACCGTGGGTACGCCGGTCGCGGTCGCGGCCACCGGTACGACCAGCCTGTCATTCACCGCCGCCACCGGCGGTTCCGCGACCCTCGCCCCGGCCGGTGACCGGCTGGTCGCCGAGGTCCAGAACGTGCTCTGGTCCATCCCCCGGGCCGGCGGCCCGGCCGTCGCGCTCACCACGGCGGGCCTCGAACCCACGCGCCCGCAGTTCTCGCCCGACGGCAGCCGTCTCGTCGTCTGCGCCTACCGCGGCGGAGGGTTCCACCTGTGGACGCTGCGCCCCGACGGCAGCGGGCTGCGGCAGCTCACCGACGGCCCGTGGGACGACCGGGGCCCGGCCTGGTCGCCGGACGGCACTCGGGTCGCGTTCGCCTCCGAGCGCGGCGGCGACCCCGTGACCGGCGCGCCGTACCGCATCTGGGTCGTGGACGTGCGCACCGGCGAGGTGACCCGGCTCACCGGACGCCCGGGCCAGGACGCGGCGACGGCCACGGAGGACTTCGACCCGACCTGGTCGCCCGACGGCGAGCGGGTGCTGTTCGTGCGCGCCACCGTCACCGCTTCCGGCGCACTGCGCGCGACCACTGTCGCCTCCGTGGCAGCCGACGGCTCGGGCCCGGTCACCACCGAGCACACCGACGACTCCGGCGCCCAGCTCATGACCCCGGCCGTCTCCCCCACCGGCCGTCTCGCCCACCTGCGCACCACGCCCCACCCCACGGCCTCCTGCACCCTCGTCGTGGACGAGAAACCGGTCGCCGTCGAGGGCGACGTTCTCCCCGCGCCGCCCCGCTGGACGGACGGCGAACGACTGCTCCTCACGGTCGACGGTCAGTTCCGGCTGCTCGACCCGGGCGCGCCGGGCGACGGCGAGGAGATCCCGTTCACGGCCACGCTGCCCGTGGACCGCCCCCGCTATCGCGGCAAGAGGTACGACTTCGAAGGCACCGGCACCCGTCCCGTCCTCGCCCTGCACCTGCCCGCCCTGTCACCGGACGGCCGCCGTGTCGCGTTCGCCGCTCTCAACGCGCTGTGGACCGCGGACACGGCGGGCGGCCGGGCGCCGCGCAAGGTGTTCCAAGTCCCGTCCACGCGTTACGTGTTGGCCCCGACGTGGACTCCCGACGGCACCGGGCTGGTGTACGCCGACGACCGCGACGGGCTGTTCGCCGTACGGCGCCGGGACCTCGGCTCCGGGGAGGAGACCGTGCTCGCCGAGGGCGGGCGTGTCTTCCCCGCCCTCTCGCCGGACGGGACGCGGCTCGCCTGCCTGGACATGTCCGGCAACCTCGTGGTGCGCGACCTGCCCGACGGCGCCGAACGCGTCCTCGCCGCACCCCTCGGCGCGGGTGGACTGCCCGGCCGCCCCAGCTGGTCGCCCGACGGCCGGTACGTGGCCCTGTGCGACCGCAACCGGCTCAACCGGCGCTTCCGCGAGGGCTACAACCTCATCCGGGTCGTCGACACGACCGACGGGACCGCCGCCCTGCACGCCCTCGCCCCGCACGTCTCGCTCTCCGACCGCTACGACTCCGGGCCCGTCTGGTCGCCGGACGGCCGCTGGATGGCCGTCGTCGCGGAGTCGGCGCTGTGGCTGCTGCCGGTGCGAGCCGACGGCACCCCGGACGGTGAGCCGCGCCCGCTGACCACCGAGCCGGCCGACCACCCGTCCTGGTCCGCCGACGCCGGCACCCTGCTCTACCTCTCGGCAGGCAAGCTGCGCCTGATCGACATCGACAGCGCGAAGGCCCGTACCGTCCGCGTCCCGCTGGAGTACCGCAGGCCCCGCCCGGCCGACACGGTGGTGCACGCGGGCCGCTTCTGGGACGGCACCGGGTCGGAGGTCCGCGAGGACATCGATGTCGTGGTCCGCGACGGCCGTGTCGCGGAGGTCGCCCCCCATCGGACCGGCCGCCCGGCCGCGCGCCGTGTCGACGCGAGCGGCCGAACGGTGATCCCGGGCCTGTGGGACGCGCACACCCACCCCTGGCACACCACCTACGGCGGCCGCCAAACCGCGCTCCAACTCGCCTACGGCATCACGACGGCCGTCTCGCTGGGCGGGTTCGCCTACGAACAGGCCCGCGTCCGGGAGGCGGTCGCCGCCGGCGTGCTGGCCGGACCGAGGCTCCTGACCACCGGCGAGCTGCTCGACGGGGCGCGCGTCGCCTACAGCATGGGCCGTGCCCACCGCACCCGCGAGGGCCTGCGCCGCTCGCTGGCGCGCGGGGCGGCGCTGGACTGGGACTTCGTGAAGACGTACGTACGAGCCCCCGGCTGGGTGATGAAGGAGGCCGCCGACTTCGGGCACGAGCGGCTCGGCGTGCGCAGCGGAAGCCATCTGTGCAGCCCGGGTGTGCAGCTCGGGCAGGATCTGACGACCCATCTTCAGGCCACGCAGCGGCTCGAGTTCGGGCACGCGACCTCCACCACGGGCCGCGCGTACCAGGACGTCGAGGAGATCTACACCCGCACCGACTTCCACCTGGTCGCGACGCCGTTCACGGCATCGCCCCTGCTCGGCGCGGACTCCGCGCCGGCGGACGACCCACGGGTGACCGCGCTCATGCCACCGTGGGACACCGCGCTCGTGCGCGAGGCGGCCGGAAAGCCACCGACTGACGCACAACTGGCGACTCTGGACAGGGAGTTGAACGTCTACCGTCGGGTTCTCGCGGGCGGTGGACTGGTCGCGCTCGGCACGGACCAGCCGATCGTCCCGGTCGGGCTGCACCTGCATCTCGCGCTGCGCGCACTGCACCGCGCCGGGCTGTCGGCGGCCGAGGCGCTGCGCACCGCCACCCTGCTGCCGGCGCGGGTCTTCGGGGCGGATGCCGACCTGGGCACGTTGGAGGTGGGCAAGCTGGCCGACCTGACGATCGTGGACGGCGACCCCTTCACCGACTTCGCCACCCTGGTCCGCACGGTGGCGGTGCTCCGCGGCGGGGTCCTCTTCGAGCAGGCGGACCTGGTCGACGCGTTCGACGACACGGGCGTGCGAAGCGAGGCCGCCTCGGCCGTGGACTGGTTGGAGGTCAGCCGCCATATGCGACGCGAGGGGTGCTGCGATCCGGAGAGCGGGGGCTGACGGCAGGTGCGTTGCCCCGGAACTGCTCAGTGGCTCCGGGGGTTCCGGCGCGGCATGATGACGGCGTTGGGCAGGTTCGGCGCGGGAAGGCGGTCGCCCGGGTAGCCCTCGACGGCGCCGAAGCGGTCGGAGGACGCCTCCCAGTCCTCTCGGGCGCGGACGATGTCCTCGTGGCTGCGGCCGACGAAGTTCCACCACATGACGATCTCCTCGTCGAACGGGGGCCCGCCGAGCAGGATCGTCCGCGCCGGGCCGTCCGACTCGTTCACCAGCGTCAGGGCGTCGACGCCGGGGTGGACGTAGCCCAGTTCCGCCGGGCGCAGCGGGGTGTCGGCCAGCCGGACGTCCCCGCTGTCGACGAGGAGGCCGTGTTCGAAGGCGGCGTCCACGGCCAGGGTGATCGCCGTGTGCGGTGCGAGGGTGATCTCGGCACCGAGCAAGGGCGAGAAGGTCCGCACCGGGGAGGTGTCTTTGGCGAGTGAGCCCAGGAAGACCCTGATCTCGGCGCCGTCGGCCCGCACGGGTTCGGGTGCGTAGTGCTGGAAGTCGCGTGCGGTGTCCCGGTGCTCTTCGGGCAGCGCCACCCACAGCTGCACGCCGTGGAGGACCGCGGTGTGCGGGGTGGAGACCTCCGCGTGGGCGATGCCGTACCCGCCGGTCATCAGGTTCAGCTCGCCGGGCCGGACGAGGGCGTGGCTGCCGAGACTGTCGCGGTGCTCGATCTCACCGCTGAACAGCCAGCTCACCGTCTGCAGTCCGGTGTGCGGATGCGGGGGAACGTCCATGCCGCCCGCCAGGGAGACATCGACCGGGCCGTAGTGATCCGCGAAGCACCAGGCCCCGATCAGCGTCCGGGTTCGCTGCGGCAGCGTCCGCCGTACGGACATCGCGCGCGGCCCACCCAGAGGCACCTCCCGCGCGGCGAGCACGTCGACTCGCGGCGCCTCGGCCGACCGCCTGTCATACGGCGCCGGCGCCGCGGCTTCCACGTTGCTCATCGAGAACACCTTCCGCCTACTTCTACTTGTCCGAGGCCGGGTCGTCGTCCAGGTGCTCGACCACGCGATCGGCGATCCGGGCGAGTGTTCGCAGCTCCGCCGGAGTGACATGGTCGAGGAACAGCGAACGCACCGCCTCGACATGGAGCGGGGCGGCCGCCTCGATCGCCGCCCGCCCCTCCTGCGTGATCACGACGAACGCGCCACGGCCGTCTTCGGCGCACTCCTCCCGCGTCACCAGCCCACGCTTGGCCATCCGGGCGATGTGATGGGACATCCGGCTCTTCTCCCACTCCACCGAGCGGGCCAGATCCACAAACCGCTGCCGGCCGTCCGGAGCGTCCGTCAGATTGACGAGCACCGCGTAGTCCGCCGCCGACAGCTTCGACTCCGCCTGGAGCAGGCGTGCCAGCCGACCGCCGAGCCGCTCGTGCAGGCGCACAAAGCCCCGCCACGCATGTTGCTCGTCCGCCGTCAGCCACCGCACCTTTTCCGCCATGCAGAAAGTGTAGTCATGGTTGACGCTTCACCTAGCCAGGAGGGGGCGGCCTGTCGCTGGGACTCAGCTCGCCTTGATGTTGGATGCGTTCTCGGCCAGCCAGTCGTCGAAGCTCCTGAGCGCCGGGTTGATCTGCCGCAGCTTCTTCAGGTCGCGGGCGCCGGTGAATTCCTGGTCGAAGTCGCCGTAGTACTGGAACATGTTGCCGATCTCGTCGGCCGCCGGTACGTCGAGGGCGCGGAAGACGTCGTACGGCACGGACTGGAAGCGCACCGGCTCGCCGAGCGCCGCCCCCAGCTTCTCCGCGTACTGCGCACCGGTCAGGTGATCGCCGGCCAGGCTGATGGTGCGGCCGATGAACTCCTGGCCGCCCTTCAGGACGGCGAGGGCCGTCCGGCCGATGTCGGCCACGTCCACGCCGGCCAGGAGCTTGCCGTCCTCCAGCGGCAGGGTCAGCGTCAGTACGCCGTCCTCGGCGCGCTGGGGTGCCATGGCCTGCAGGAAGCCCTGGAAGAAGAAGGTCGTGTTCAGGAAGGTCGTGGGAACGCCGGCCTCGCGGAACAGACTGTTTCCTTCTCCCTTGGCGTCGAAGTGCGGCACGTTGTACCTGTCCTGCAGGACCGGCATCCGGTCGTCGTCCAGGGGCAGCAGGTCGCGGGTGTCCTCCAGCGTCGACCAGACCACATGGCGCAGCCCCGCGGACTTGGCGGCCCGGACGAGGACCTCGATCTCCTCCGTCTCCTTCGCCGCCGAGCCGTGCGCCCAGAAGTTGGTGACGAGGAAGGCACCGTAGGCACCCTCGAACGCCTTGTGCACGGTCGGCTCGTCGTGGAAGTCCGCCTCTACGACCTCGGCGCCGAGCGTGGCGAGTTCCTGGGCGGCGGCGGAGTCGGGGTTCCGGGTGAGCGCACGCACGGCGAAGCCCGCATCGGGATCGGCGAGGATCGCCCGCGCGACACCACCCCCCTGTGCGCCCGTTGCTCCGGTGACCGCGATGACCTTCTTGTCGCTCATATCGACCGTCCCTGGCTGAGGGGGAATGAATTGGTTGACGCGTCAACAACGATACACGGGAGAAACCGGCCGTCAATGACTACAGGACCATAAGGATGCGCCCCATCAGGTCATGACTCATCCATGCGACCTGATGGTTGACGCTGGTTGATGCGTCAACCTCGTTCGCGTAATTTAGATGATGCATCAATCACATGGGCCGCAGACCCCGACCAGGCGGTGAGCAGGCCCCGATCACAAGAGGTCTCTGTGAACGTCGCTTTGTGGGCCGTCGCGGCCCTGCTCGCTGTCGTCTTCCTCGGTGCCGGCGCTACCAAGCTCGCCCAGACGAAGGAGAAGCTCACCGCCTCCCCGTCCATGGCCTGGGCGAACGACTTCCCGCCGGGTGCGATCAAGACGATCGGGCTGCTGGAGGTTCTCGCGGCCATCGGGCTGGTCCTGCCGGCAGCGGTGGACATCGCGCCGAGTCTGGTTCCGCTGGCCGCTTCCGGACTGGCGCTGACCATGTTCGGCGCCGCGATCACGCACGGCCGGCGCGGGGAGTTGCAGCCGGTCGTCATGAACGTGGTGCTGCTCGCCCTGGCCGGTTTCCTGGCCTGGGGCCGCTTCGGGCCGCACGCCTTCTGACGCGCGGCCGCCCGGGCGTGAGGCTTGCGGCTTGCGGCTTGCGGCTTGCGGCTTGCGGCTTGCGGCTGTGAGGATTGCGGCTGCGAGTATGGCAGTTGTCGGGAATGCGGTTGTAGATCACTCCGGCCCCGCACTACCTTCCCGACGTGGATCTCTTCTCACGCTCCTGGGCGGCGTTGCGCACGGCGGTCGCCGGGCTCCCGGACGAGGACTTCGCTCAGCCGTCCGGCTGTAGCGGCTGGCTCGTGCGGGACCTGGTGTGTCATCTGGTCATCGACGCTCAGGACGTCCTGATCACCCTCGCGACGCCCGCCGACACGGAACCGACCCGAAACGCGGTGACCTACTGGGAGATCGCCGACATGCCGCCGACCGGCGACGACCCACTCGACGCGCTGATCGTCCGGCTGGCGGCCGCGTACGAGGAGCCCCGGCTGCTGAAGTTCCACCTCGACGACGTCGGCTCCGCCGCCGGCCGCGCCGCCGAACTCGCCGACCCGGAGCTCCGGGTCAGCACCCGCGACCAGGTCCTCACCGCGGGCGACTACCTCTCGGCGTACGTCCTGGAGTGGACGCTGCACCACCTGGACCTGGTCGCCCACCTCCCGAACGCGGCGGGACCGCCCGCCGAGGGGCTCGCCCGGACCCGCGGGATGCTGGAGCAGATCGCCGGGAGCGCGTTCCCCTCGTCGTTCTCCGACGAGGACGCGCTGCTGGTCGGCACCGGGCGGCGCGCCCCGACCGACGCGGAGCGGGCCGAACTGGGCGAGCAGGCCGCGAAACTCCCGCTCTACCTTGGGTGATTGTCCGACCTGACGGCGGAGGTCCATAGGTCACCCTGCAAGAAAGCTGAAACGCACCTTTCGCTCTGGATTGTCCTTATTTGTATCCACCAGGCACACCGACTGCCACGTCCCCAGTTCCAGCCGCCCACCCACCACCGGCAGGGTCGCGTGGGGCGGGACGATCGCCGGGAGGACGTGGTCGCGGCCGTGACCGGGGCTGCCGTGGCGGTGCTGCCAGCGGTCGTCGGCGGGGAGCAGGGTGTGCAGGGTGGTGAGGAGGTCGTCGTCGCTGCCGGCGCCCGTCTCGATGATCGCGATTCCGGCGGTCGCGTGCGGGACGAAGACGTTGAGCAGGCCGTCACGGCCCGCCGCCACCTCCCTCAGGAAGGTCTCGCAGTCACGGGTGAGGTCGACGACCGTCTCCTCGGAGCCGGAGGCGACCTGGAGCACTCGGGTGGTGAACGCGTCTGACATGCTCCCATCCTGACTCATCCCTCAGGGTCCGCGCCCGAGCGGCCGCCCGGAAGCTGATACGAGCGGCCCACTTCGCGAGACGCCCGTTGACCGGGAACACGCCATCTGGCTACGTTCGGCGGCATGTTGTGTTCAGCTCTGCTCACCACGCGCGGTCATATCGACCTGCTGCGGGTGGCCTCCGCCGCGTGTCGCCGCGGCCGCTGACGCCTTCTTCTCTCTCGGCTTTCTGCCTGTACCCACCCTCCGGACGCCGGGTGTCCGGGTGGGTGAACTGATCCTTCCCTGAGCGGGCAGGAGCGCACAGGCTTCCGCCGACCGCTACCGCCTCCCCTTGTCCTGCACCGGCGCATCGCCCTGTCGCCTTATCGCTGTATCTCCGTATCGCTGTATTGCCGTACGGCCGCATCCCTGGAGCAGCCATGAGTATCAGCCATGCCCCACCCAGCTCTCCTGAACCGACATTTCGCCTATATCGCTGGATCAGACGGGGTCGCCCGGCAAAGACGCCGACCCCGACCTCCGCCTCGAACACCTCGTCCCCCGCCTCCTCGCACCGCACCCGCGTCCCCCGCTGGCTCCGCCGCACCACCGGCCCTCTCCTGCTGCTCGCCCTCTGGCAACTCCTCAGCTCCACCGGCGTCCTGACCCCCGACGTGCTCGCCGCACCCGGCCGCATCGCCCAGGTCGCCGGCGACCTGATCGCCGACGGCTCGCTGCCCTCCGCCATGGCGACCTCGCTGCAGCGCGTGGCTGCCGGGCTGCTGCTGGGTACCGTGATCGGCACCGGACTCGCCCTGGTCGCCGGGTTGTTCCGGATCGGCGAGGACCTGGTGGACGCCTCGGTGCAGATGCTGCGGACAGTGCCGTTCGTGGGGCTCATTCCTGCGTCGGAACCTCGGCGGCCGACTCCTCGTCCGGCGGCGGAACCGGCGGTCAGGGTTCCCTCACACTCAACGTCGGTGACCAGAAGGGTGGTTCCGAGGCGGTGCTGCGCGCCGCCGGTGAACTCGACGACCTCGGCTACCGGATCAAGTGGTCCACCTTCACCTCCGGCCCGCCCCTGCTGGAGGCCGTCAACGCCAAGGCCGTCGACATCGGCGGGGTGGGCAACACCCCGCCGGTGTTCGCCGCCGGCGCCGGTTCGAAGATCACGGTCGTGGCCGCCTGGCACGGCACGTCCAAGGGCGACACCATCCTCGTACCGAACGACTCGAAGCTGACGACACCCGCGCAGCTCAAGGGCAGGTCCGTTGCCGTCGCGCAGGGTTCGTCGGCGCACTACCAGCTGATCGCCTCGCTGCGGAAGGCCGGGCTCGGCCTCGGTGACATCGACGTCAAGTACCTGCAGCCCGCCGACGCGCTGGCCGCGTTCACCAGCGGCAAGGTGGACGCGTGGGCCGTCTGGGACCCGTACACCTCACAGGTCCTCCAGGCCGGGCAGGGCCGCGTCCTCACCACGGGCGACGGGGTGACCAACGGGCTGAACTTCCAGGTGGCGGCACCGGGCGCGCTACGGGACAAGCGGAAGTCGGCGGCCATCGAGGACTACCTGGAACGGCTGCGGCGCGCCCAGGACTGGGTGTTCGAGCATCCCGAGGAGTGGGCCAAGGTGTGGGCGAAGGACACAGGTCTGCCGTACGAGGTGGCGCTCGCCTCTGTCGAACGCACCAACGCCTCCCGCGTCCCGGTCGCCGTCGACGAACCCCTGATCGCGTCCGAGCAGGCGATCGTGGACGCCTTCGCCGAACTGAAGCTGATTCCGGCCAAGGTCGACTTCGCCGACTTCGTCGACCGGCGCTTCAACCGTGACCTGCCCCCGTCGACGTCCGCTCCCCGCGTCCTCAAGGAGAAGTGAGATGACCGTCCGTCTCCACTGGTTTCTGCCGACGGGCGGCGACGGCCGCACGCTCGTGGACCGGCATGCGTACGCCCTCAACGACGCCGGCGCGGCCGGAAAGGTCGGCGGGGTGCGCCCGCCGGACCTCGACTATCTCGCCCAGATCGCCAAGGCGGCCGAGCAGTTGGGCTTCGAGGCGGTGCTGACGCCGACCGGCACCTGGTGCGAGGACGCCTGGCTGACCACCGTGGCCCTCGCCCAGCACACCGAGCGGCTGAAGTTCCTGGTCGCCTTCCGGCCCGGTGTGATCTCGCCGACCCTCGCCGCGCAGATGGCGGCGACCTATCAGCGCCTCACCCACGGGCGGCTGCTGCTCAACGTCGTCACCGGCGGCGACTCCGCCGAGCAGCGCCGCTTCGGCGACCACCTCGACCACGACGAGCGGTACGCCCGTACCGACGAGTTCCTGTCGGTCGTACGAGGGGTGTGGCAGGGGCGGCCGTACGACTTCCGCGGCACCCACTACGACGTCGAGGGCGGGCTGGCGGCGCTGCCGCCCGAGCCGCTGCCGCAGCTGTTCTTCGGCGGGTCGTCGGCGGCGGCCGGGCCGGTCGCCGCGCGGCACGCCGATGTGTATCTGACCTGGGGCGAGCCGCCCGCCCAGGTCGCGGAGAAGATCGGCTGGATCCGCACGCCGGCCCGTCGCGAGGGCCGCGCCGTCCGCTTCGGCATCCGCCTTCACACCATCTCGCGCGACTCCTCCGCCGAGGCCTGGACGGTGGCGCACCGGCTGCTGGACGACCTCGACGCCGACACGATCGCCGCGGCTCAGGCAGCCCTCGGGCGCAGCGAGTCGGTGGGGCAGCGGCGGATGCTGGCGCTGCACGGGGGCTCGCGGGAGCAGCTGGAGATCTACCCGAACCTCTGGGCGGGTGTCGGTCTCGTGCGCGGCGGCGCGGGGACCGCCCTGGTCGGCAGCCATGCCGAGGTCGCCGACCGGATCGCGGAGTACCACGCGCTGGGGATCGAGCACTTCGTGCTCTCCGGCTATCCGCATCTGGAGGAGGCGTACTGGTTCGGGGAGGGGGTGATTCCGGAGCTGGCGGCGCGGGGGCTGCTGGAGGGTTCGGCCGACGCGGCCGGCGGTGCGCCGTTGCTCGTGGCGGGAGGGCGGTGATGCCGACGGCCCCGGGCTCGCGGCGGGAAGATCCACGGCCTTCGCACTGTTCGTAGAAGCGTGAACAACACGCGCGAGGTCGAGGTAGTCGTCATAGGCGCTGGTCAGGCCGGTCTGGCCGGCGCCTATCACCTGCGGCGGACCGGGTTCGAGCCGGACCGTGACTTCGTCGTGCTGGACCACGCCCCCGGCCCGGGTGGCGCCTGGCAGTTCCGGTGGGCCTCGCTGACGTACGGCAAGGTGCACGGGATGCACGCGTTGCCGGGGATGGAGCTGACGGACGCGGATCCGGCGCGGCCGTCGTCGGAGGTCATCCGGGAGTACTTCGCCGCGTACGAGCGGGAGTTCGACCTGCGGGTACGGCGGCCGGTCGACGTACGGGCCGTCCGGGAGGGCCCGGGCGGGCGGCTGCTGGTCGAGACCTCCGTCGGCGACTGGGCCACGCGGGCGCTGATCAACGCGACCGGGACCTGGGACCGGCCGTTCTGGCCGCGCTATCCCGGTCAGGAGACCTTCCGCGGGCGGCAGTTGCACACGGCGCAATACCCCGGGCCCGAGGAGTTCGCCGGGCAACGGGTGGTCGTGGTCGGCGGGGGCGCCTCCGGCACCCAGCATCTGCTGGAGATCGCCCCGTACGCGGCCGCCACCACCTGGGTGACCCGCAGGCCACCGGTCTTCCGCGAGGGGCCTTTCGACGAGAACGCCGGACGCGCGGCGGTCGCCCTGGTGGAGGAGCGGGTACGGCAGGGGCTGCCGCCGAGGAGTGTGGTGTCCGTGACGGGCCTGCCGCTGAACGACGCCATTCGGCGGGGGCTGGCGGACGGGGTGCTGGACCGGCAGCCGATGTTCGACCGGATCACTCCGGACGGCGTGGAGTGGAAGGACGGGCGGCATGTCGACGCCGACGTCATCCTCTGGGCGACCGGCTTCCGGCCCGCCATCGAGCACCTCGCGCCGCTGCGGCTGCGGGAGCCGGGCGGCGGCATCCGGGTGGACGGCACGCGTGCGGTCGCCGATCCGCGTGTCCACCTCGTCGGCTACGGTCCGTCGGCCAGCACCATCGGCGCCAACCGGGCCGGACGGGCGGCGGTGCGGGACATCAGGCGACTGCTGGCCGAGGCGGAGGGTGAAGCGGTCGCCGCGTGATCGAGCGCTGATACGGGACGCAGGGCGCCGGCGCCGCGAATTCGCTGCCGTTACGGGCGACCCGGGCGCCCGCGGCCCGGCAAGTGCGGCGCGCCCCGGCCGGTCACTGGGCGCGGACGCCGGAAACCTGGCACCGGGCGCCGCGAATCCGCCGCCGCAAGGGGCCGCGGGGCCGCCCAGGACGAACAGGCACCGGTCTTGATGCCCCGTCGCCTCACCGCGCCGGGCTCTGGCTTCTCTGTCGGGCGTTGAACTCGGCGACATTGCGCTGGTGTTCGGCGTAGTCGGCAGTGAAGCGGGTGTCGCCCGGCTTGACCGTGACGAAGTACAGCCAGTTGCCCTGGGGCGGACTGATCGCGGCGCGCATCGCCTGCTCGCCGGGGTTGTCGATGGGCGTGGGAGGCAGGCCCATGCGCTGGTACGAGTTGTAAGGGCTGTCGATACGCGTGTTGCTCAGCGGCGTATTGATCGTGTTGCGGTTGAGGGCGTAGTTGATGGTGGAGTCCATCTGGAGTGGCATCCCGCGCTCCAGCCGGTTGAAGATGACCCGCGCCACCTTCCCCATGTCGGCCTTGGTGGCGGCCTCGGCCTGGACGATGCTGGCGATGGTGACCGCCTGGTAGACGTTCATGGCGTTGCGCTGCGCGCCCGCGGCGATCGGCGCCCCGACAAACTTCTTGTTGGCGGTGTCGACCATCTTCGACAGCACCTGCTCCGGCGTCGCCTTCTTCGACAGCGGATACGTCGCCGGGAAGAGATAGCCCTCCGGGTTGCCCTCGGCGTCGTTCGGCAGTTTGAGGTTGGCTCTGGGGATGGCCTTCTTCGTGGTGCCGGGAGGCAGGGCGAGGGCCTTGTCGACGGCGTCGTAGACCTGGCCGGCGCGCCAGCCCTCCGGGATCACCAGGGTAATGGGCTTGGCGGGCTTCTCCTCGCCCCTGAGGGTCAGCAGCGGCACCGCCACAGCGGTGCCGGCGACGACGGCTCCGGTCACGACGAGGGCGGCACGGCCCCGGCGCGTCAGTCGAATCGTGCGAGTCGTGCTGCGTGGCGGAGTGTTCATCTGCATGCGGGCACGGTAACCCCCATATCGCCACAAACCCGGCATATCTTCAGCTTGTCGGCTCCAGTTGGGCGTCCCGGCGGACCAGCGCCGCATACCTTCCGTCCAGCTCCAACAGCTCGCCGTGCGTGCCTTGTTCGACAGCGCGCCCGGCGTCCAGGACCACGATCTGGTCGGCACCCCGAATGGTGGACAGCCGGTGGGCGATGGTGAGCGTCGTCCGGTTGGCCGACAGGGCGTCGATCGCCTCCTGGACGGCGTGCTCCGTGCGGGTGTCCAGGGCGCTGGTCGCCTCGTCGAGGATCAGCACGGGCGGATCTCTCAGGATGGTGCGGGCGATGGCCAATCGCTGTTTCTCTCCGCCCGAGAAGCGGTGGCCGCGCTCACCTACGACTGTGTCGTAACCATCGGGCAGGGCCGCGATGTGGTCGTGGATCTGCGCCGCCCTGGCCGCCGCGTGCAGTTCCTCGTCGGTGGCGTCGGGCTTGGCGAAACGGAGGTTGTCGGCGACCGAGGCGTGGAAGAGGTACGTCTCCTGCGAGACGACGCCGACCGCACGGGCGAGGGTGTCGAAGTCGAGGTCGCGGACGTCGACCCCGTCAAGGGTGACGCGGCCGCCCGTCACGTCGTACAGCCGTGGCACGAGATAGCCCAGCGTGGACTTTCCGGCGCCGGTCGGGCCGACGATCGCGAGGCTGCCGCCGGCCGGGACGGTGAGGTCGATGCCGTCGAGGATCGGGCCGCCCTTGCCGTCGTAACGGAACTCGACGCCCTCGAAGCGGACCACGCCCTTGACGCGGTCGAGACGGGTCGGCCGCTCGCGTTCGGTGATGTCGACGGGCAGGTCGAGGTACTCGAAGATGCGCTGGAACAGGGCCAGTGACGTCTGGATCTGCACGCCCGTGCCCAGCAGGCTGACCGTCGGCCGGAACAG
This sequence comes from Streptomyces spinoverrucosus, assembly GCF_015712165.1. Taxonomy (NCBI): domain Bacteria; kingdom Bacillati; phylum Actinomycetota; class Actinomycetes; order Kitasatosporales; family Streptomycetaceae; genus Streptomyces; species Streptomyces spinoverrucosus. Next base: position 381,595 of record NZ_JADPZX010000002.1, read on the forward strand.
GCCCTGCTGGAGGGAGACGAAGGCGACGATCGTGCCGATGGAGACGCTCGGGCCGCCGAGGTGGAGGGCGAGGCCGGCGGTCCAGTAGATGACGGCCGGCATGGCGGCCATGACGATCGTGATGACGGCCATCCGCCAGCGGCCGGCCATGTTCGAGCGCACTTCCAGGTCGACCAGCCGGTCCGACTCCTCGGCGAAGGACCTCGTCAGGGACTCGGCGCGGCCCATGGTGCGGCCGAGCAGGATGCCGCTGACCGAGAGCGACTCGGTGACCGTCGCCGCCATCACCGCCATCTGCTTCTGGCGTTGAGTGGTGATCTTTCTTCGCTCGTCGCCGACGCGGCGGCTGATCCACACGAACACCGGCAGCAGGAGCAGCGAGACGACGGTCAGCCGCCAGTCGAGGGCGAGCATCGCGACGACCGTGGCGACGACGCTGGTGAAGTTGGAGACCAGGGAGGTGGCGGTGGACGTGACGGTCGCCTGCATGCCGCCGATGTCGTTGGCGATGCGGGACTGGACCTCGCCGGTGCGGGTGCGGGTGAAGAAGGCGAGCGACATGCGCTGTAGACGGCCGTAGACCGCTGTGCGCAGGTCGTGCATGACGCGCTGGCCGACGGTGGTGGAGATGAGCGTCTGCAGGACGCCGAAGACGCTGGTCAGTACGGCGCTGAGGATCATGCCGAGGGCCAGCAGAGTGAGCAGGCCGGTGCGGCCCTGGGGAATCGCGGTGTCGAGGATCGCCTTCAGCAGGAAGGGCGTGGCGACCGAGACGACCGACGCTGCGGCGACGAGCACGCCCACGACGGCGAGGCGGCCGCGGTAGGGACGGAAGAGTTTCAGGATGCGGCGCACCTGCCGCGGCTGCCCTGCGCTGTCGGCAGGCGGCGTCCAGGCGGGTTCGTGGTCGGGCTTCATGGGCTCCTACGGAGGTGGGTCGACGCTGACTGAATGGAGCATAGCTCATTGTTACCTATACTCACAATGAATGGCGTCCTGATATTGTTCCCGCATGACCACGCCCGATCCCGACGGACTGCTCGCCGAGCAGTTGCTGCGGCTCACCCGCCGGGTGCACCGGATTCAGAAACGCCATCTCCAGCAGCGCGTTCTCGGCATCACCCCGGCCCAGTCCCGGCTGCTGCGCACCCTCGCGGAGTACGACGCACCGCCCCGCATGGCCGACCTCGCCGGGCGGCTCGAAGTCGTACCGCGCGCCGTGACCACGCTGGTCGACGGGCTGGAGGCGCACGGCAAGGTGCGCAGGGTGCCCGACCCGACCAACCGCCGGGTGATCCGGATCGAGCTCACCGACGACGGGTACGAGACGCTGCGTGAGCTGCACGGGGCGCGCAGGTCGGCGGCGGAGGAGATACTGGCGCCGTTGACGGACGTGGAGCGGCGGGTGCTCGGGACGCTGCTCGACACGTTGGTGGACGGTGGGGGTGGCGAGGGGCGGTGCTGAATCCTTTGCCCACACAGCTTGCCCACACAGCCCGTCCACGCAGCTTGTCCATGCAGAGGACAGCTTGCCCATGTAAGAGACGGCTTGTCCATGTAAGGGCCACGCGCTGCCGTCCCCAAGGTGCTGTTGATCTCGCCCGATGCCTCGGTGTGACACTCGCGTAGATCACGCGCCGCGCCCGGCCCCACTCAACAGCGGAGCCGGTCCTCGGTGAGCACCCCCTGGACCGCCGTCAGCGAGTGGTCGTGGCAGCCGGAGGATCCGTACAGCCGGTAGCGCTCACTCGTCGTGCCCACCGCGTGCCGCTGGTCGCGGGGGACGTTGATGGTGTAGGTGGCGTCACCCGTGTAGGTGTCGTCGAGCCGCGACCAGGCGGTACGGCGCCCGCCGCGCGATTCGGCGACGGTGGCCCGGTCGCCGAGGGTCAGGACCGTGCGCAGGCGATCGGCCGCGCCGAGAGTGGTCGTGCCGTCCATCGTGTACGTCCGGTGGGCGCGCTCGGTGATGGCCGGTCCGCGTCCGTCGACGGTGATCGTCTCGCGGTCCGTCCAGGTGGCGTCGAGCGCGTCCATGGTCTCGCCGTCGGTCCAGCGGTGCACGGAGGAGTTGGTCAGGGAACGGCTGACGGTGGTCGTCACCCGGCCGTGTGAAGTGTCGAGGTATCCCGAGACCGTCAGCCGATGCGCGCCTTCCGTGTCCACGCGGTGCTGCGAACCGGGCGTGTAGGTCGAGGAGTTGACGAGTTCGCCCGCGTGGTGGACGGCGAGTCCGCCAGTGACCCGTTCACGTTTGTCGTCCTGCCAGACGAGGACGTTGACGGGGGTGCTCCAGCCGGGGCGTCCTTCGGGGAGGCCCACGACGGAGACCTCTACGCGGTGCGGGCGGCCGTCGTTGAGGAGGCCCGCGAAGGGCGTCAGGTCGTATTCGATCGGCTTGATGTCGAAGGCGCGGGGGCCTGGGACGACGTACCAGAGGAAGGGGTTGGACCAGCCGCCCGTCCACACGGTCGGGAACGGCGCGGCGATGCCCGCGAGTTGGCCGTCGACCTTGATCTGCACCTCGCGGTAGGGGCCGTTGTCAGCCTGGCAGGAGTAGGGGGCGGAGCCGGGCACCGTCAGATACCAGTACTCCTCGCAGCCGCCGCCCGAGCCGGTTGCGTACACCTCGGCGACTATGCGTTCGCTGTTGCGGGGGGTAGTGAGGGTGGTTCCGTCGGTGAGGGTGAGGATGCGGTCGGGGGTGTCGGCGGGGGGTGGGGTGCGGTTTTCAGTCGTGAGCTGGTCGGCTGTGGGCTTCTCGACCGTCGGCCTCTCGACCGTCGACTTCTGGGCCGTCGACTTCTGGGCCGTGTAGAAGGTGAGGGTGACCTTGACGTCGATGATGCCCGTGTAGGTGTCGTCGACGACGTTGCCGATGAGCATCTCGACGGACTGAGGGGAGCGCAGGGTGGGGCTGTAGCGGGTGACGTCCTTCTCGACCGACCACTCGATGCCGTCGGGTGACGGCTGCGGTGTCGACGTGCGGAGGATCTCGACACCGCCGACGTGCAGGTAACCCAGACGGTCGTACTGCCGTCCCTTGACCTTGCCGTCGAGCCGCAGCACGACCTTGCTCCAGCTGTCGCCGCATTCCTCTGGCGGGGAGTACGCCCCCCGGTACGGCGTGAAGTCCCGGAACTGCGCCTCGGCCACCGTCACCTCGCACGATCTGGTGTCCGGCCTGGGTACGGGCGGGGCGGCGGTCACCGGGTCGTGCCAGTCGCTGCCGAACTCCGCGGGGACATCGGCGGCGTGCGCCGGGCTCGCGCCGAGAAGAGTGCTCATCAGGAGGGTCGCTCCGGTGAGCATGGACATGATGATCCGACTCGTCATGACCGGTGTTCTACGACGAGTTGGGCGGGCCCGCAATGAGGCCTCCGGGACAGGGGTCGCGCGGGGTGCCGGGCGGTAGCCGGTTCTGTGCGGCGGGACGGAAAACCGGTTGCCTCGAACCGCGCCGTGGCGCGAGCCTTTCACGGCTTGTTGCCGACATGCGCGTTCCGCCGTGCTCCGCCTCGGCACCGCCTCCGTCCTCCCCGCCCACCCTCCGCCCCGACCATTCCATCCCTGACACGAGCCACTGGGACGTCATGCAGATTCAAGACCTTCCGTATCCCGACCCTGGTGTGCCGGACGCGCGTTCGGGGCCGCGATTCCTGTGGTGGCTGGGCAGGAACCAGTTGCGCGGTCAGCTCGTCGCGCTGGCCTGGGGGCTGCTGCACTTCGTGTCGGTCTCCGCGCTGCCGTTCTGCGTCGGCTTCGCCGTCCAGGCCGTGATCGACCGCTCCGGGGCACGGCTCGCCCTCGCCGGCGGACTGATGGCACTGGCGTGCGCCGGCAACGCCATCGGCGACACCTTCCTGCACCGCGCCGCCGTCACCAACTGGATCACGGCGGCCGCCCGGGTCCAGCAGCTCCTGGCCCGCAAGGCCGCCCTGCTGGGCTCCGCGCTGACCCGGCGGGTCGCGGCGGGCGAGGTCGTGGCCGTCTCCACGGGGGACGTCGAGAAGATCGGCTGGTTCGTGGAGGCCGTGTCCCGCTTCACCGCGGCGGCCGTCACGATCGTGCTGGTCTGCGTCGGCCTCCTCGTCTACCAGTCGGCTCTCGGCGTCGTCGTCGCCGTCGGCCTGCCCGTGCTGGCGGTCGCGGTACTGCCGCTGCTGCCCCGCGCGACCCGGCGTGCCGACTTCCAGCGCGAGAAGGCGGGATACGCCACCGAACTCGCCTCGGACACCGTCGCCGGGCTGCGCGTCCTGCGCGGCATCGGCGGTGAGGAACTGTTCCTCGACCGCTACCGCCGAGCCTCCCAGGAGGTCCGTCACGCGGCCGTGCGCAGCGCCCGCATGTGGTCGCTGATCTCGGCGATCCAGGTACTGCTGCCGGGGCTGCTGCTGATCGCGATCGTCTGGTACGGCGTGCAGCTGGCCCGGCAGGGCCGGATCACCGTCGGCGAACTCGTCACCGTCTACAGCTCGGTCATGATCCTCACCTATCCGTTGCGACACTTCGAAGAGATCGCGATGGCCTACTCCTTCTCCCGGCCCTCGGCCAAGCGGGCGGCGCGGGTGCTGTCTCTGGAGCGGGCCGTGGATTTCGAGGGCTCGGGTGCGCGCTCGCGCGTGAGCGGGCTGCCCTCCGGGGATCTGTACGACCCGGCCACCGGCCTGCTCGCGCCGTCCGGGCGGCTCACCGCCGTGGTATGCGGCGACCCCGACGCGGCGGGGCGGCTGGCCGAGCGTCTCGGTGGGCATCCCTCCGAGAAGGGCACGTCGGTGCTGCTAGGCGGCGTCCCGCTCGACGAACTGCCCCTCGACCGCGCACGGGCGGCAGTCCTGGTCCAGGACAAGGACCCGGTGCTGTTGTCGGGATCACTGCGCGAACTGCTCGACGTACCGGCATCCGGAGACGTCCGCGCGGGCGAGGCGCTGGCGGCCGCGCAGTGCGAGGACGTGCTGGCGGCGCTCGTGCAGGGCTCGCTCGACGCCGACGACCCGATGGACGCCCGCATCACCGAACGCGGGCGCTCCCTCTCGGGTGGCCAGCGCCAGCGGCTCGCCCTCGCCCGGTCGTTGATCACCGACCCGGAGGTGCTCGTGCTGGACGAACCGACCTCCGCCGTCGACTCCCACACCGAGGCGCGGATCGCGCAGGGCGTGCGCGAGCTGCGGGCCGGGCGCACGACGGTCGTGTTCACCTCCTCGCCGCTGCTACTGGACCGCGCCGACCAGGTGGTGCTCGTCCACGAGGGCGAGGTGGCGGCGGTCGGCGGGCACCGGGAGCTGGTGCACAAGGAGCCCCGGTACCGGGCCGTGGTGACCCGGGAGATCGAGGAGGAGGCCGCGCTGAGCGGCGAGCTCAACGAGTTCGGCGCCGACGAACTTAATGAGCTCGATGAGCTGGACGAGCTGGACGAGATCGAGGAGACCGCATGATCGGCGTGGCGCCACCGGCGTACGACCCGGCGGCCCCGACGACGGCACACACCCTGCCGGTCGGCGCCCCCGCCACCGTACGCGCCTACGTGACGGAACTGTTCCGCCGGCACCGCCGGGCCTTCCTGCTCCTCATCGCCGTCAACACGGTCGCCGTTGTCTCCTCCATGGCGGGCCCCTATTTGCTGGGCGGTCTCGTCGAGCGGGTGTCGGACGGTGCCCGTGAGCTGCATCTTGGTCTCACGGTGGCGTTCTTCCTGCTCGCGCTGATCGTGCAGGCCGGCTTCGTGCGCGAGGTACGGCTGCGCGGTGCGGTGCTCGGCGAGCGGATGCTGGCCGATCTGCGCGAGGACTTCCTCGTGCGGTCGGTCGGGCTGCCGCCCGGCGTCCTGGAGCGGGCCGGGACAGGCGATCTGCTGTCCCGGATCACCACCGACATCGACCGACTCGCCAACGCCATGCGCGAGGCGGTGCCCCAGCTGGCCATCGGCGTGGTGTGGGTGGCTCTGCTGCTGGGCGGCCTGGTCGTCACGGCACCGCCGCTGGCGGCGGCCGTGCTGCTCGCCCTGCCGCTGCTCGTGGTCGGCTGCCGCTGGTACTTCCGGCGGGCGCCGGCCGCCTACCGATCGGAGTCCGCCGGGTACGCCGCCGTGGCCGCCGCGCTCGCCGAGACCGTGGACGCCGGGCGCACCGTCGAGGCACACCGGCTCGGCGCCCGGCGGGTGGAGCTGTCGGAGCGGCGGATCAAGGAATGGACAGCCTGGGAGCGCTACACGCTCTGGCTGCGATCGGTACTGTTCCCGGTCATCAACGTCACTCACGTGACCGTGCTCGCCTCCGTCCTGATGGTCGGCGGTGTGTTCGTGCTCCAGGGCTGGCTCGGGGTCGGGCAGCTGACCACCGGTGCGCTGATCGCTCAGATGCTCGTCGATCCGGTCGGTCTGATCCTGCGGTGGTACGACGAGCTGCAGGTGGCCCAGGTATCGCTGGCCCGGCTCGTCGGGGTCCGCGACATCGAGCCGGACGCCGGGGACCCGGCGCTGGCGCCGGACGGGCGCGACGTGCACGCCGACCGGGTGCACTTCGGCTACGTCGAGGGCGTCGACGTGCTGCGCAAGGTGTCGCTGGAGGTCGCCCCCGGCACCCGGCTGGCGCTGGTGGGTCCCTCCGGCGCGGGCAAGTCCACGCTGGGCCGGCTGCTCGCCGGGATCTACGCACCGCGGGAGGGTCGCATCGCCCTCGGCGGCGCGGAACTGTCCCGTATGCCCGCGGAGCGCGTCCGCTCGCATGTGGCCCTCGTCAACCAGGAGCACCACGTCTTCGTCGGCTCCTTGCGCGACAACCTGCTGCTCGCCCTCCCCCACTCTCGGCTTCGCTCGAGCGAGGGGTCCCCCGTCGACGCCGTCGACGCCGAGCTGTGGGCGGCGCTCGGCGCGGTCGACGCGGACGGGTGGGCACGTGCGCTGGAAGAGGGGCTGGACACCGAGGTCGGCTCGGGCGGGCTGGCGCTCACCCCGGCACAGGCCCAGCAGATCGCGCTGGCCAGGCTGGTGCTGGCCGACCCGCACACACTGGTCCTGGACGAGGCTACGTCCCTGCTCGACCCGCGCGCGGCACGCCACCTGGAACGCTCCCTGTCCCGCGTCCTCGACGGCCGCACCGTCGTCGCGATCGCCCACCGCCTCCACACCGCCCACGACGCCGACGTCATCGCCGTCGTCGAGAACGGCCGCATCAGTGAGCTGGGCAGCCATGCGGAGCTGGTCGCTGCCGACGGGGCGTACGCGGCATTGTGGAGGTCTTGGCACGGGTGAGGGGCGTGGCATGGGTGACTGGGGGTGGCGTGGGTGAGTGGGGTGGCCTGGGTGGGGCCCAGCTCGCACCCCCGCCGCGCCGCACCACTGGGCCCACCCGTGGCGGGCCCGGGCCATATCGGCGCCCGTGCCGTTGCGCGGTGGCGAACAGGGGTGGAAGGCTGGAAAGCGGCGCAGGCTCGGGGAGCGTCCGCGAAGTGCGCGGGACCGCGTTGGGCGCAGTCTGTGTCCCCGGCACGGGCGGCGCGCCGCCGACCCCGGCGGGAACCGCCCCGTCCTCACCACCTGGAGGTACCCGTGAACAGCGCCGACGGATGGGGAGACGACGTCTACCAGCCCGATGGATCCGAGCAGCGGGAGGACACGGGGCTGCTCGACGGCGAAGACACCCTTGAGAACGACGGTGTCACCGACCCCCTGGACCGGGGTTGGTCCCCTCCGGAGCGGCCGTGGGCGGTGGAGCACACCGGTGTGACGGCGGCCGAGCGAGTGCGGGGAGAGACCCTGGACCAGCGGCTGGCCGAGGAGCTGCCCGAACTGCCCGTGCCCGACGGGGACGGCATCGGCGACAGCGACGACACCGACGGGGAACTCCTGGACAACGAGGTCGGCGCCACCCGGTCCGGGCGGCTCGTCGCCCCGGACGAGGGCGCCCACGAGGACGACGAGGAGGCGCTGGTGGCCACCGACGTCGGCATCGACGGCGCTGCCGCCTCCGCCGAGGAGGCCGCCATCCACATCGTCGACGAGGACGCCCTGTCCGGCTGACCCCGGCCTCGCCCGTCCGTAGCCCATTCCCCCGCCGCACCAGGAGCACCCATGCAGCAGGACAAGCAACCCGACTACCACCCCGTCGTCTTCCGGGACCGCGCCGCCGGCTACGCCTTCCTGACCCGGTCCACCGCCAGCAGCGAGCAGACCATCGAGTGGGACGACGGCGAGACCTACCCCGTGGTGGACGTCGAGATCTCCTCGGAAAGCCACCCGTTCTACACCGGCAAGGCCCGCACGGTGGACACCGAGGGCCGCGTCGCCCGCTTCGAGCGCCGATACGGGGAAGGCGCGCGTCAGGGCTCCGACTGACGCCGTGAGCGCCGTACGCGCCGCGCGGGGCCTCAGATCACGTTCAGTGCCGCCGCGCCGCCCACTCCCCCGAGCACCATGAACGCCGGCATCAGCACCTTGAGCTCCACCCAGCTGCCCGCGCGGAACCGCATGGCCTTCGGCGGCCCGATCGGGTACCAGCGCTTGCGCCCCACCGGAATCGGCCAGAGTATCGGGCAACCCGAGACGGTGAGCGCGTCCCCGATGTCGTGCACCAGTGCGCCGAGCACGATCGGCAGCCCCAGCCACAGGTACTCCTGGCCCGGCGCCGTGAACAGCCAGTCCGCCCCGTTGCCCGGCTGGTCCAGGACACCGGCGATGATCCAGGAGCTGGTCGCGGCCAGCAGCCACACCAGGACGTCGGCACTGGCACCCCGGGTCGCCCGCCACAGCAGGCCCTCGATGGCCAGTACCAGGTGGACGAAGAGGATCGCCAGCACCGCCCAGCGCCCCCCGGTGATCGCCAGCACGGAGGTGCCGCCGCCGATCAGGACCGCCCACAGCCAGGTGTGCGTGAGGGTGCGGTGCCCGCCGGAGCGACGCGGGTCGCCCTGCTTCTTCGTGGCCTTGTAGACGGCGTACGAGAGCTTGTCGACGATCTCGCAGAGCCAGCGCGACAGCGGTCCGAAGGATCGCGAGATGGTGGCGGCCTTGTGGTCGAGGTCGGGGGCGAGGGCGGCGCCGGCACAGATCAGCGCGCCGGACAGCAGGACCGGCCAGGGCATTCCATGACCTGCCGCCGTGGCGGCGGCTCCGACGCCGAGCCAGGCCGCGGCGCCCGAGAGAGAGTGTGCTGGTCCCATCATTGCCGCTGCCCGCCCCATTCCTTGTGCGCCGCTGTCCAGTTGACTTGGTGCGCTGACGTCGTGTCGGCGACACAGCGTAGCGTTCGCGATCTTCGTGCGGGCATCCGATTCCCGCATCGGCCAGGAGGCCAGGCAAGATGGGGGCGTGACCCTCATCGATCAGCTGCCGCAGACCGCCGACCCCGACGCCCTCTACGAAGCCTTCGAGTCGTGGGCGCAGGATCGCGGTCTCACGCTCTACCCCCACCAGGAGGAGGCGCTGATCGAGGCGGTCTCCGGCGCGAACGTGATCGTGTCGACGCCCACCGGCTCCGGCAAGAGCATGATCGCCGCGGGCGCCCACTTCGCCGCGCTGGCCCGGGACGAGGTCACCTTCTACACGGCTCCGATCAAGGCGCTGGTCTCGGAGAAGTTCTTCGAGCTGTGCAAGCTGTTCGGCACCGAGAACGTCGGCATGCTCACCGGCGACGCCTCCGTCAACGCCGACGCCCCGGTCATCTGCTGTACCGCCGAGGTGCTGGCCTCGATCGCGCTGCGCGACGGCAAGAACGCGGACGTCGGCCAGGTCGTCATGGACGAGTTCCACTTCTACGCGGAGTCGGACCGCGGCTGGGCCTGGCAGATCCCGCTGCTCGAACTGCCACAGGCGCAGTTCGTCCTCATGTCGGCCACCCTCGGCGACGTCTCGATGTTCGAAAAGGACCTCACGCGACGTACCGGCCGCCCGACCTCGGTGGTTCGCTCGGCGACGCGTCCGGTGCCGCTCTCCTACGAATACCGGCGCACCCCTCTCACGGAGACGCTGACCGAGCTGCTGGAGACCAAGCAGGCCCCCGTCTACATCGTGCACTTCACGCAGGCGCAGGCGGTGGAGCGGGCGCAGGCGCTGATGAGCATCAACATGTGCTCGCGTGAGGAGAAGGACCAGATCGCGGAGCTGATCGGCAACTTCCGCTTCACCACCAAGTTCGGCCGCAACCTCTCCCGTTACGTCCGGCACGGCATCGGCGTGCACCACGCCGGCATGCTGCCCAAGTACCGCCGCCTGGTGGAGAAGCTCGCCCAGGCCGGTCTGCTGAAGGTCATCTGCGGCACGGACACCCTGGGCGTCGGCGTCAACGTGCCCATCCGCACCGTGCTGTTCACCGCGCTGACCAAGTACGACGGCAGTCGGGTGCGCACGCTGCGGGCACGTGAGTTCCACCAGATCGCCGGACGCGCCGGGCGCGCGGGCTTCGACACGGCGGGTTTCGTGGTCGCCCAGGCTCCCGAGCACGTCATCGAGAACGAGAAGGCGCTGGCCAAGGCGGGCGACGACCCGAAGAAGCGCCGAAAGGTCGTCCGCAAGAAGGCGCCGGAGGGCTTTGTCGCCTGGAGCGAGGACACCTTCGAGAAGCTCATCGCCTCCGAGCCGGAGCCACTGACGTCCCGCTTCCGTGTCACCCACACGATGCTGCTGTCCGTGATCGCCCGGCCCGGCAATGCCTTCGAGGCCATGCGACACCTCCTGGAGGACAACCACGAGCCGCGCAAGCAGCAGCTGCGGCACATCCGGCGCGCGATCGCCATCTACCGTTCGCTGCTGGACGGCGGCATCGTCGAGAAACTGGACAAGCCGGACGCAGAGGGCCGCATCGCCCGCCTCACCGTGGATCTTCAGCAGGACTTCGCGCTCAACCAGCCGCTGTCGACCTTCGCGCTCGCCGCCTTCGAGCTGCTGGACCCCGAATCGCCGTCGTACGCCCTGGACATGGTGTCCGTCGTGGAGTCCACGCTGGACGATCCGCGGCAGATCCTCGCCGCCCAGCAGAACAAGGCGCGCGGCGAGGCCGTGGCCGCGATGAAGGCGGACGGCGTCGAGTACGAGGAGCGCATGGAGCGCCTTCAGGACATCACCTACCCGAAGCTGCTGGAAGAGCTGCTCTTCCACGCGTACAACACGTACCGCAAGAGCCACCCCTGGGTCGGCGACCATCCGCTGTCGCCGAAGTCCGTCGTCCGGGACATGTACGAACGGGCCCTGTCCTTCACCGAGTTGGTGTCCTTCTACGAGCTGGCCCGCACCGAGGGCATCGTGCTGCGCTACCTCGCCAGCGCCTACAAGGCCCTCGACCACAACATCCCGGACGACCTCAAGTCCGAGGACCTGGAGGACCTGATCGCCTGGCTCGGCGAGATGGTGCGCCAGGTCGACTCCAGCCTGCTGGACGAGTGGGAGCAGCTCGCCAACCCGGAGGAGATGACCGCCGAGGAGGCACAGGAGCGGGCCGACGAGGTCAAGCCGGTCACCACCAACACGCGCGCCTTCCGGGTCCTGGTCCGCAACGCCATGTTCCGCCGAGTGGAGCTCGCCGCCTTGGACCAGGTCGAGGACCTGGGCGAACTGGACGCCGAGTCCGGCTGGGACGCCGACGCCTGGGGCGAGGCGATGGACAAGTACTGGGACGAGTACGACGACCTCGGCACCGGCCCCGACGCCCGCGGCCCCAAGCTGCTGCTGATCGAGGAGGAGCCGGAGAACGGGCTGTGGCGCGTCCGGCAGATCTTCGACGACCCCAACGACGATCACGACTGGGGCATCAGCGCCGAGATCGACCTTGCGGCCTCCGACGCCGAAGGCCGTGCCGTGGTCCGCGTCACCGACGTCGGCCAGCTGTGAGCACAGGAGACAGACACCCATGACAAACCCGGCCGAGAGGCTCGTCGACCTGCTCGACCTGGAGCAGATCGAGGTCAACATATTCCGCGGCCGCAGCCCCCAGGAGTCGCTGCAGCGGGTCTTCGGCGGCCAGGTGGCCGGCCAGGCGCTGGTCGCCGCCGGGCGCACCACGGAGGGCGACCGCCCGGTGCACTCGCTGCACGCGTACTTCCTGCGCCCCGGACGGCCGGGCGTGCCGATCGTGTACCAGGTCGAACGGGTCCGGGACGGGCGGTCGTTCACGACGCGCCGGGTCACGGCCGTGCAGCAGGGCCGCACGATCTTCAATCTCACCGCCTCCTTTCACAAGCCTGAGGAAGGGAGCTTCGAGCACCAGCTGCCGCCGGCCCGCGAGGTACCGGACCCGGAGTCTTTGCCGACGGTCGTCGACGAGATCCGGGGGCATCTGGGTGCGCTGCCCGAGCAGTTGGAGCGGATGGCACGGCGCCAGCCGTTCGACATCCGCTATGTGGACCGGCTGCGCTGGACGCCCGAGGAGGTCAAGGACGCCGAGCCGCGCAGCGCCGTGTGGATGCGCGCGGTCGGACCACTCGGCGACGACCCGCTGGTGCACACCTGCGCCCTGACCTACGCCAGCGACATGACCCTGCTGGACGCCGTACGCATCCCGGTCGAGCCCCTGTGGGGTCCGCGCGGCTTCGACATGGCGTCGTTGGACCACGCGATGTGGTTCCACCGGCCGTTCCGGGCGGATGAGTGGTTCCTGTACGACCAGGAGTCACCGATCGCGACCGGCGGGCGAGGTCTCGCTCGCGGGCGCATCTACGACCTGGAGGGCCGTCTGCTGGTGTCGGTCGTCCAAGAGGGGCTGTTCAGGGCGCTGTAGGCGAGGGGCCGGTCGCACGAGGACGGGTTTTCAGGAGCTTCTGCGGCGCAGCCAGCCCAGCAGGCCGCGGGGGTGCTCCGGCGCAGGTGCGTGTGCCTGTGCGCCGGGATGCTCCGCGGGCGCCGGCTGCGACGCGGGCGCTGCGGGCCGGTGCTCCGCGGGGTGCACATGGCCGGGATCGGCCCGGCGTTCCGCTCGGTGCTCGTGTCCGAGTTCTGCCCGGTGCTGCCCGCGAGGTGCCGGACGCGGCGCCGGACGGTGTGCCCGGGCTTCGTCCAGTGCCTGGGCGAGGTCGGCCCGCAGCCAGCTGATCTCGTCCGGGTCGTCGGCCGTCATGATCCCTCTCGGCGCGCTCCACCGCCGGTGATCCGGGCGCGCCATGGGTGGGCGGTCCGGGCCGGAACCGGTTCACATGGGCACGCTCGTAGGGATCCTTGACGATTTCCGCGATCTGGACGGGATCCAGCAGCGCGGCCAGGGCCCCGGCGCGCTCCCACGGATCCCCGGCCCGGCGCAGCAGGAATCCCAGATGCCGTCCCCGCCAGTTGCGGGCGCGCAGATCCAGCCCGTCCTCCAGCTGAGCCCGCAGCTCCCCGGGCAGCGCACGCCCCTTCACCAGCGGCGCGTTCTGCTCGTCGGCCGCGAACTGGCGGACTTCATCGGCCAGGTACAGCCACACGAGCGTGCGATAGCGGTTCAGATAGAACGCCACCGGCACCACCAGCCCCACACGAGCGAGGCGAGTGAACCGGTCACCGGTCACGCCCATGATGCCCGCGGCCTCGCCCGTGCTCACGCTCCGCACCCGTTCGACGAGCGCCTCCGGAAAGCCGTCCTCGGCGCGCAGCCGATCGATCTCGGTGCGGGCGACGCGGCGCCCTCCGCCGCCTTCGTCGGGCACCGTGCGGATGCGCCCGAGGTTGACCGCGAGATCGAACTCGCGTCGCTTAAGCCCCAGTTCGCGCGCGGCTCGGCTCGGCGTGTACGCGAGGCCGTCGGGTTTTGTGATGGTGTTGCCTGACATGGTGATGTCTCCCCCGTGGAGTCGTGGTCGTGTGCTCACGCTCTGTGCGCTCGCGGTCACATCACCGTAGCCGCTTCGGCCGGTCGTGTGGTGAGCCTGTGGATAACTTCGCGGGGGTTGCAAAAGCTGCAGGTCAGCGAACCAGCGCACCTTTGGTGCGCGCCGGGGGCGTGGTAAATCCCGTGGCGTGCGCCGAAGGTGCTTCCGTCTGCCCTGACGTGGGGTGATGCCGGTCCGGGACGCTGGAGGGGTTCGTTCCGGCCGAAGCCGATGTCTCTGTGATGCCGGTGAGCTCGCAGGTCAGCGTGGCACTGAGGGCCGTCCACGGGAACCGTGGAGTGTTGCTGTGAGCACGTGCGTCAGAATTCCTGTTTCGCCCTGGCCCTCCCGGAACGGTGTACCGGTTGCCGGCTGGGAGGGAGCAGAGCTGTGGACGTGCTGCACGAACGCTGCGCTGGTGTGGACATCAGCAAGAAGGACGCCAAGGTGTGCGTTCGCACGCCGACTGCGAAACGGCGGGGGTCGTTCACCACCGAGACCACGACGTGGGGTTCGACGACGAACGCGGTCCTTGCGCTGCGGGATCACCTGCTCGCCGCCGAGGTCACCCTGGTGGTGATCGAGGCAACCAGCGACTACTGGAAACCGTTCTACTACCTGCTGTCCGAGGACTTGGCCGTGATCCTGGTCAACGCCCGGCAGGTCAAGAACCTGCCCGGCCGCAAGACCGACGTCTCCGATGCGGCCTGGCTGGCCCAGCTCGGCGCCCACGGCCTGGTCAGGCCGTCGTTCGTGCCCGACCAGCCCGTGCGTGAACTGCGGGACCTGACCCGCGCCCGCACCCAGCTCACCCGCGAGCGCGGCCAGATCGTCCAGCGCCTGGAGAAGCTGCTGGAGGACACCGGGATCAAACTTGCCGCGGTTGCCTCCGACATCATGGGCGTCTCCGGCCGGGCCATGCTGGAGGCTCTCGTCTCGGGCGAACGCGAACCACAGACCCTCGCGGAGCTGGCCAAACGCAAGCTCCGCAACAAGATTCCCGAACTCACCGAGGCCCTGACCGGCCGCTTCCGCGACCATCATGCCTTCCTGGTCCGGCTGCACCTGGACCACTACGACCAGCTCACGGATGCGGTCGGGCAGCTGGATGCGCGGATCGAGGAGGCGATGGCCCCCTTTCGAGGCGCCCTCGACCTGCTCGACACCATCCCCGGGATCAACCGCGCGGTCGCCGAGGTGATCGTCGCGGAGACCGGCGGCGACATGGCCCGCTTCGCCTCCGCCCGGCACCTCGCCTCCTGGGCCGGGGTCTGCCCCGGCCACCACGAGTCCGCCGGCCGCACCAAGAACACCAAGGTCCGCCCCGGCAATCCCTACCTGAAGGGAGCACTCGGGCTCGCGGCGTTCGGCGCGGTGAGAACCAAAGACACCTACCTGCAAGCCCGTTACAAGCGGCTCACCGCCCGCCGCGGCCCGCTCAGGGCCCTGGTCGCCGTCGAGCACTCGATCATCACCGCGATCTGGCACATGCTCACCGACCACGTCACCTACCGCGAGCTCGGCGGCGCCTACTTCACCCAGCGCGACCCCGAACGCGCCACCCGCCGCGCGATCAACGCCCTCAACCAGCTCGGCTACACCGTCACCCTCAACCCGCTGGGAACCACAGCCTGACCACCCCACGACCGCCCGGCAGCCCCTGCGGCCACCGGACGCTCAGCCCTGCCCAAACAACCCCTGACCTGGACCTATTTACGCGTCAGAGGTCTGTGGAGGGAGACCGCTCAGGTTGTCGTGCATCGACGCCGAGGTGTTCGCCGACCCGGTTGACGAGCAGTGTCATCTCGTAGGCGATCTGGCCGATGTCGGCCTCGGCAGCGCTGAGTACGCACAGACAGCTGCCGCTGCCGGCCGCCGTGACGAACAGCACCGCGTCGTCGAACTCCACCATTGTCTGACGCACCTGCCCGGCGCCGAAGTGGCGTCCCGATCCCTTGGCCAGGCTGTGCAGTCCGGACGCGACGGCGGCGAGGTGCTCGGCGTCCTCGCGCCTGAGCCCCGTGCTCGCCCCTGTCACCAGTCCGTCGTTGGACAGGACGAGTGCGTGCCGCACGTGTTCCACGCGCTCGGTCAAGTCGTCCAGTAGCCAGCCCAGTCCCTTGTGCACCATGAGTTCGGTCTCCCCGTGTGACGACTCCCCCTGGCCGGAGGATCTCTCCGCCAGCCTTCCCCACGTCCGGCCGACGGGCAAGGAGGATGGGGGCATGGCACAGAAGATGACCGACACGGAATGGCGGGCGTTCGTCTCACAGGGCACCCGCACCGGAAAGCTGTCGACCGTCAAGGCTGACGGGAGCCCGCATGTGGCGCCGATCTGGTTCCTGCTCGACGGGGACGAGGTGGTGTTCAACACCAGCAAGAGCAGCGTGAAGGGGCGCAATCTGGCCCGGGACGGGCGGGTCGCCCTTTGTGTGGACGACGACCGTCCGCCGTTCGACTTCGTTGTCCTCCAGGGGCAGGCCCGGCTGTCGGAGGATCTCGACGAACTCCGGCTGTGGGCCACCCGTATCGGCGCTCGGTACATGGGTGAGGAGCGCGCCGAGGAGTTCGGGGAACGCAACGGCATGCCCGGTGAACTCCTGGTCCGGGTCACGATCGACAAGGTCCTGGCACAGAAGGCCGTCGCCGGCTGAAGCCCCGCCGGATCGTTCAGCTCACGGAGTCGAGTAGCCGGGCGGTGTGCATCCGTCCGGCGTACTCGACGAGGCGGATCAGCACCTCCTTCCCCGAGTCCTTGTCGCGCGCGTCGCAGAGCACGACCGGCGTTCCCTGGTCAAGGTCCAGGGCGCGGCAGACGTCCTGGGCGCCGTAGGTGCGGGCGCCGGCGAAGCAGTTGACGGCCACCACGAATGGGATGTGCCGGTGCTCGAAGTAGTCCACCGCTGGGAAGCAGTCCTCCAGGCGCCGGGTGTCGGCCAGGACGACCGCGCCCAGCGCTCCCTGCGACAGCTCGTCCCAGAGGAACCAGAAGCGGTCCTGTCCCGGCGTACCGAACAGGTAGAGGGAGAGACCGGAGCGGATGGTGATGCGGCCGAAGTCCATGGCGACCGTCGTCGTGACCTTGCGGTCCACGCCGTCGGTGTCGTCCACCAACTGACCGGCCTCGCTCAGCAGTTCCTCGGTGCGCAGCGGCCTGATCTCACTGACCGCGCCCACCAGGGTGGTCTTGCCCACGCCGAATCCGCCGGCGACCAGTATCTTCAACGCCAGGGCGGTGGTCTCGCCCTCGGTGGCGTCGGACGTCTCGGAGACCATCGATCACTTCTCTCGGGAGTGCCGGCAAGGGTCGACGTCGGTACGCGCGTGCCACGCCCGGGCACGGCGTCCGCGCACGGCTTCGGTGCACGTGTGCGAAGTCAGCATCATGACAACGGCCCGTCCCCCAAGGGTGATGGGACCGCTCTTTGTCCGATGTGACCGACTCGGGTCTGTTTCGGGCCCACAATCCGGCGCAAGTCGTCGGTCTACGCGCGGGGTGTCGTGAACGTTCATCTACAGCGCCCGCAGTCCGTCGATGACCTCGCGCAGAATCCGTTCGTCGGGCAGCTGTGCGGGGGGTACGGGACGACTGACCGTGACGCAGCCGAGTTCCAGGAGGTCGCCGAGGAGTACCCGGACGACGCCGACGGGGAGGTCTGCGCCCGCGGCGAGTTCGGCGACCGACTGGGTTTCGATCCGGCACAGGTCGATGAGGGCCCGGTGCTCGGGGCCGAGCATGGGGTCGCCATCGAGTTGGGGCGCGCCCGGGTCGAGGGTGACCAGGGCGATGAGGTCGAAGCGCACCCCGGTGGGGCCGGGTTTGGTGCGGCCGCCCGTCATGGCGTAGGGCCGGACGAGTGGGCCGGCCTCGCCGTCGTACCACTGGCTGCCCTGCTCGTGCGGGCCGCCCTTGATGTCCTCGGTCATCTGTACGGACCGCCTTCTCGCCTCATCCGGCGGCCGGCGGCCGCGCGCTCATGCGCGGCGCCGTGTACAGGTGCTCGCCGACGCGCTTGACCAGCCGTGCCATCTCGTACGCCACCAGGCCTATGTCGGCGGTGACGGCGGTGAGGACGGCCAGGCAGGAGCCGTCGCCGGCGGCAGCCACGAACAGGAACGCGTCGTCCATCTCCACCATGGTCTGGCGCACGCCGCCGGCGCCGAAGTGCCGGCCGGCGCCCTTGGCCAGGCTGTGGAAGCCGGAGGCGACGGCGGCGAGGTGTTCGGCGTCCTCACGGCCGAGGCCGGTCGAGGCGCCCACGGCGAGTCCGTCGGTGGAGAGCACCACGGCGTGCCGTACCTCGTTCACGCGCAGCACCAAGTCGTCCAGCAGCCAGTCGAGTTCGCCGGACCGCTGGGCCGCTCTCATGCCGGGGTCCTGGATCATGCCGGGGCTCCTTCACTGCTGTCACTGCCGTCTGCGGGGTCGGGGGTGGCGCCGCGGCCGGGTTGGCGGCCGCCGCCGCGCGCCCATCCGGCGCGGTAGGCCGCCATGCGGTCGCGTACGAGTTCGGGGGTGCGCTGGTCGTCGTTCCGGGGGGCGGACGGCTGCGCCGTGTCCGCGGGGCGCCGCTCGCGCAGTTGGGGTGCGAGGCTGGCCTGTCGTACCCGACGGGGCAGGTCTTCTGAGCCTTCGGCAGGTTCGACAGGACGGTGCAGGCGCAAGGTGGCGACTCCGGGAGGCGGGGTTTCGGGGCCGGCCTGCGTGGCGGCCGGGACGGGGGCCACCAGGGCGGGCCGGTCGCCTGGGGTGGGGACGGCCTCCTGAGGGAGGGGGCCGCCGGGCACGCGCGCGTACTCGTGTTCCGGGTCCGCCGCCTTGTCGCGGGAACGTTCCGGCACGCCACTGTGCAGCAGGGCGGTGGGCAGCAGGACGACCGCGGTGGTGCCGCCGTAGGGGGAGGTGCGCAGGTGCACCTTGATGTCGTGGCGTGCCGCGAGCCTGCTGACGACGAAGAGGCCGAGCCGGTCGCTGTCGAACAGGTCGAGAGTTTCGGACTGGACGATACGGCGGTTGGCTTCGGCGAGGGTCTCCTTGCCCATGCCCAGGCCGCGGTCCTCGACCTCGATGGCGTATCCGTTACCGACGGGCTCCCCGGTGACGCGTACGCGCGTGTGCGGGGGCGAGAACTGGGCGGCGTTCTCGACGAGCTCGGCCAGCAGATGGGTGAGGTCGGCGACGGCGGCGCCGATGACGAGGGCTTCGGGGAGCTGTCGTACCTCCACGCGCGCGTAGTCCTCGATTTCGGAGACGGCCGCGCGGACCACGTTGGTCAGGGAGACCGGCATGCGCCAGGCTCGGCCGGGGGCCGCGCCGGAGAGGATGATCAGGCTCTCTGCGTGGCGCCGCATCCGGGTGGTGAGGTGGTCGAGCCGGAACAGGTCGCTCAGTTCGTTCGGATCGTCGGAGCGGCGTTCCATGCTGTCCAGGAGGCTCAGCTGGCGGTGGACGAGGATCTGGCTGCGGCGGGCGAGGTTGACGAAGACGCCGGAGATTCCGCTGGCGAGTTCGGCACGCTCCACGGCGGCGCGCAGCGCGGCCCGGTGCACGGTGCCGAGAGCTTCGGCGACCTGGCCGACCTCGTCCTCGGCGGGCGGCCCGGGCGGGGCCTCGGCCCGCACGTCGATCTCCTCGCCCGCGCGCAGTTTCCGCATGGCTTCGGGGAGTTTGCGGCGGGCGATCTCGAGGGCGCCGTTGCGCAGGCTGACCAGTTCGACGACGAGGCCGCGTCCGATGCGTACGGAGATGACAAGGGACGCGGCGACGGCGGCCAGGCCGAGCAGAACGGCGGCGCCCGCCGGGGTGAGCAGACCTCGGGTGAACGGGTCGGCCCGGTCGGCCACCCCCTGGGCGGCGTTCTGCTCGATGGCGCGTATGCCGCCCTGCACGCGCGCGTGTGCGGGGTCCCAGGCTGTTTCGGGCGCGGCCTTGATCGCCCCGGATCCCGGGCGGCCGGTCAGGACCTTGTCCTCGATGGAGACCACGGCGGCGTAGTCGCCGCCCTCGGCGAGGTTCCGCCAGGCGGCGCGCTCGTCGCCGCGCAGGTCGGTGACGGCGGCCTCGGTGATGGCCCGACGGGTGTCGACCGCGCCGGTGAACAGCCGCAGCCGCTCGCCGTCGAGGCCACCCGCGAGGCGCGCGCTCGACAGCAGTACGTCCTCCTGGGCCAGGGCCTCTCCCGCGCGGGAGAACTCCAGCAGTACGCGTGCGTCGGAGCCGAGTTCGGCGTCCTGGATACCGGTGAGGGCGCCGCCCACGCCGAAGGCCGTGGAGATGGTCTTCGTGTACCGCTCGTACGCCTCGTCCCATCCGGCGCGTCGGTCCAGTACGTCGGTCCGCAGCGACCGCAGTCGCTCGGTGCCGGTGACGAAGGTTTCCAGCCGCTGGGCGACTCCCGCGGGCAGTTCCTGTCCGTCGGCGACGGTGTTGCGGTCGCCGAGCCGCAGTTTCGCCACCGCCCGGTCCGTGCTTTCGGCGAGGCGCTCAAGGTCGGCGCCGGCCTCGGTGGAGGGTTCGGTGGCGTGCCGTACGGCGGCGACCCGCTCGGCCTGGAGTGCGGCCACGGTGGCCGCTACGGGAGCGCGGACGTCGGAGTCCACGCGCTGCAACTGCCGCAGCCTGGCGATGTCCTGGACGGTGCTGACAGTGGCGTACGCCCACAGGGCCAGCAGCGACACGACGGGCACCATCAGCAGGCAGACGATCTTGGCGCGCACGGTGCGCGGACGGATGTGCCAGTGCTGCCCCGCGCGCGTGGGTCCCTCTGTCGTATCCGCGCCCGACGTGTCCTGCGGGCCTTCGTCGGCCGGTGGTCCGGCGTGGGCGCGGCGGCCGCGCGCGGGGGGTGGGGACGGCGCCTCGGCGCCTGTGCCGGGGTTCCTACGGGGTGTACGCATGGCCTCCTCGCTCGGAAGGGGTTCGGGGGCGTGCCGGTGCGGCGCCGTCAGTGCGCGGCGCTCTCGACGGGCCGCTGGGCCGATGCTGATGCCTCACGCTCCCCCGCCGTCGGCGACAGCGCCACGAAGGCGGAGGTCAGGAAGAGATAGGACCCGAGGCCGACGGCGAGGGGGAAGACGAACTGCATCGCCGTGGCCCCGGGCAGGACCTCGCCGGAGGGCGTGACCTGCACGCGCACCGCGAACATCCCGGTGTAGTGCATGCTGCTCACGGCCACACCCATGACGAGGGAGGCGACGGTGACCGCGACGGGCGACTTGATGTTGAGCGCCGCCCACAGGGCCGCGGTCGCCGCGACGACGGCGATCACGACCGAGAGGGCGACACGCATCGGGTCGTACGTCACGTCACCGTGCAGGCGTACCGCCGCCATGCCCAGGTAGTGCATGCTCGCGACGCCCAGCCCGGTGGTGAGGCCGCCGAGGAGCAGCGCGCGGGCCCGGTCTCGGCCGTAGCCGACCGCGAAGACGCCGGCGCAGACGACGATCATGGCCACGAGGAGGCTGAGGACGGTGAGCGGTACGTCGTAGCGGATCTCGGTGCCGCTGACGCTGAAGCCGAGCATGGCCACGAAGTGCATGGTCCAGATGCCGGTGCCGATGGCCGATGCGGCTGTGATCAGCCAGTTGCGACGCGAGCGGCCGGTGGCGCCCAGCGCGCGGACCGTGCAGCGCAGGCCCAGTGCGGCGCCTGTGCAGGCCATGACGTACGACAGTACGGGGGTCAGCCAGCCGAAGGCGGCGTGGTCCAGGTGTCCCATGGCCCCGGGACGCTAGCCGGGGCACGGGAGCACAAAGGGGGCGCATTTCGAAAGGTGCTGGAATATGACGCAGATATGTACCTGAACGATCGCGTCCCGCTCGAACATGTGCGCCGGGGCGTCCTCCGTGCCAGTGAGGGATCATGCCGAACATGAGCGACGACCGTACGCACGTCCAGGAGTTCTTCACGGCCCGCGCGGCCGACTGGGACAGCCGGTTCCCCGACGACGGCCCCGCCTACGCGGCCGCGGTCGCCGAGCTCGGCCTGCGGGAGGGCGATCGCGTCCTCGACGCCGGCTGTGGCACCGGGCGTGCCCTGCCGCCGCTGCGTGCGGCCGTGGGCGCCTCTGGAGTGGTCCTAGGGGCCGATCTGACCCCCGCCATGCTGCAGGCCGCCGTACGGGCCGGACGGGACCGTGACGGGCAGTTGCTGCTTGCGGACGTGGCGGCGCTGCCGCTGCGCTCGGATTCGCTCGACGCGGTCTTCGCGGCCGGTCTGATCGCCCATCTGTCCAACCCGGCGGAGAACCTGCGGGAGTTGGCGCGCGTGGTGCGCCCCCGCGGCGGGCTCGCCCTCTTCCATCCGATCGGCCGCGCGGCGCTCGCCGCCCGCCAGGGACGGCAGATCACCGCGGACGACCTGCGCGCGGAGCCCAACCTCCGGCCGCTGCTTGCCGGTTCGGGGTGGACCCTGACGTCATACGTCGACGAGGACGACCGCTTCCTCGCCCTGGCCGTCCGGGACAGCTGACCGGTCCCGGTGCTTCACCGCGCCTTCCCCCTTCTGCCGCCGCAGCTCCAACTCTACGTTGAGTAGCAGCGGGTGAGCGATCGGCGAGAGAAGCGACGAGGGGGAGGGTGATCACTGTGTTCGACAGGGTTCGCAAGGTCTGGGCCGGGTTCCGTGCTGCCGCGCGCGTGGAGCGGAAGGCCGGTCCGGACCGGCGTCCGCACAACCTGTTCGAAGCCGCCGCCGCGTACGTGTCGGCGTGCGCGGAGGACGATCAGGAGCGCATCGACGAGGCGGCGGGGTGGGTGTCTCCGGAGGCGTTGTCGTTCGGGTGAACGAGCTGGCGTGCCGGGCCGTCATCGCGCTGGCGCGGGAGCGCGACGAGTCACCGAGGACTGTGGCGCGCACTCTGCTGGGGTTGCCGACGGCCTGAGGCGCGGGCGACGGGGTGGCCGCTTCGACCGCATTCGACCGGACAGGCGGTGGTCCTCTCGGCTCCGTCCTGTCCGACAACCGCAGGTCCGGGTGGTCCACGGAGTCGTGACAAGGGGCTTCCGGTCGCACTAGGGTGCGCGCCGTTGGAGGAACCCCTGGGGAGGCTGGGATGGCTGGGACGGAAGAGGAAGCCGTCGCCGCCGCGGACGACGCGCTCTATGTGCTCACGGCGGTGCTGCTGACGCCGGCGCAGTTCCCGAGCGTGCTGGGCGACGACTACCCGGAGGCCTGTTCGGCGCTGGGTCTCGCGCCCCTGGCCGACGGGTACGGCCTGGTGCTCGGGCAGGACGGCGAGGGCGCGCGGTGGACGGTCGTCACCGACGACGTGTCGCTGGTCGCGGTCGCCATCGCCTCCTGGGACTGCGGCATGGAGTACGACCTGTCGCCGGACGAGCGCTCCGTGGTCGCCGCCCTGCCGGGCTGGCCGCTGGCGGTCGCCGTCGCGGCTCCAGGGGTGCCCGCGCCGCACGATCCGGATCCCGAGGTGGCGGGCTGCCCGCCGCTGTCGCCGCCGGACACCACCGGCTGGGGATCGGCCCAGCGCCGACTGGGAGCGGACGAGATAGCGGTGCAGTGGACGTTGTGGCGGGAGCAGGTGAACGACGAGGACTTGGCGCGCCCCAAGGCCGACTCCGAGCCGACCGGGGACGCGGAGGTGGGCCCGGAGCGCAGTGTGGTCCGGCGTGTCCTCGCGGAGGCCCACGCGTACGTGGAGACGCCGCCGCCCCTGGGTCGCGTCAGGTCGTCGTTCGCGCCGGGCGACGCCCGGACGCTGCGTGCGGACGGGCCGGGCTGGTCGCTGGTGGCGCGGACCGACGACATGGCGTTCGTGCTGCTCGACGAGAAGCCGGGCGAGGTTCTGCCGGTGGGCCGGGGCCCCAAGCTGCCGGGCTTGCTGGAGGCGCTCGACAAGATGGCGGTGCGGCCGAGCTGAGGCGGGCCGACGGTCACTGGGCCTCCTGATCCGGACGTCGTGCCGAACTATGTGGTCCCTTGAGGAACAAGGGACTCACGACCTGTGTCGGCCCCCTATGCGTCGGCTGTACGGCATGTGGTGCCACTCCATGGAAGACACGCAGCGCCCGCCACACGATGGGGCAGCCCTCGGCTCGGCCCCGCGCCGTGCCCTGTCGTATCGCCCTGGAGGCCCGCATGCGTCCGTCCCCCGGCGTCCCCCTGCTCACCGCCGCTCTGCTGGCCGCGGCCCTCACGGGGCCGACCCCGGCCGCCGCCGAGGGAATCGGCGCTGCCCACTGTGCGCGTCAGGACCGCGTGCGGGTGCCGGGCGCGGCGTTCCAGCAGACAGTCTGTCTCGACGATCTGACCACCGCGGGCCTCGCCGGTACGCCCCACACCGACCTGACCGACCAGGCGGGGCTGACGGCCCAGGCCACCCGTACCCCGTCCGGGGTGCCGGGCGTGCAGATCGACGGCTACTTCCCTGACTCGTCGAGGTCCAACGCCACGCACGGCTGGCGGCACGACGCGCAGTTCGTGATCCGGTTGCCGGACCGCTGGAACGGGGGCCTCGTCGTCACCGGGGCACCGGGCACCCGCAGGCAGTACGCGACGGACAAGGCGATCTCCGACCGGGTGCTGGCCCAGGGCTACGCGTACGCCGCGACCGACAAGGGCAACACCGGCGCCGACTTCTACCGCGACGGCGACCGGCCCGGGGACGCGGTCGCCGAGTGGAACGCGCGGACCACCCAGCTCACCCGCGCGGCCCGCAAGGTCGTGGCCCAGCGTTACGGGCACGCCCCGCGCCGCACCTACATGACCGGCATCTCCAACGGCGGTTATCTGACGCGCTGGCAGCTGGAGAACCACCCGGAGTTGTACGACGGCGGGGTGGACTGGGAGGGCGCCCTCTGGACGGCGGACGGCCCGAATCTGCTCACCTCCCTGCCCACGGCGGTGGCGCGGACGTATGGCTCGGCGTCGGACGAGGACATGTACGCCGTGGGCTTCGCGCGTGGCTCGGAGTTCCTGTGGCCGTACCACGAGAAGGCGTACTGGGGTGTCACTCAGAAGACGTATCGCGCGGAGTTCGACCCGGCGTACGACCCCGACTGCCCCGGACCCTCTGCCGGGACCACGCCCGAAGAGATCCTGGCACCCTGCGGGTCCGACGCAACCTACGACTACGCCTCGCGACCGGCCTCGGTCCATCGCGCCGTGGCCCGGGTGGCGCTGACCGGGCGCATCGGCAAGCCCCTGATCACGCTGCACGGGGACATGGACACGCTGCTGCCCAAGGCCGCGGACTCCGACGTGTACGCGCGCATGGTCGACGCTCGGGGGCGAGGGCCGCTGCACCGCTACTACACGGTGCAGGGCGGCACGCATGTCGACGGGCTGTACGACACCCATCCCGACCGGCTGCGGCCGATCCTGCCCTGCTATCGATCGGCCTTCGACGCGCTGGTCGCGTGGGTGGAGCGAGGGACCCGGCCGCCCGCGGACCGGACCGTGGACCGGCCTGCGGGCGGGGATGTGGTCGACTCGTGTGCGCTGGACGGTGGGGCCGCTCCGGTTCGGTAGAGCGTCAGCGGCCGATTTCCTTGCGCGTGACCCGGCGCAGCCTGCGGCGCTGCGACGGGTCCAGCGCGAGATACGCGGCGGCCGGGACGCCCAGCACTATGAGCAGCGCCCACCACGGCAGCCAGATCAACAGGATGAGCCCGACCGCCACACCTCCTGCGGCGATCTTCGCGTTCTTCGACATGTGTGTCGCCTCCTTCGCGGCCACTGCCGCTCTCTGTTCTGAAAACGGGCCCGCGTTTCCGGCGGTTCCGACCGCGCCCCCGAGATGCACCCTGAGACATCCCTGATGCTCGACCCCGAGCCGCCCCTGAGACAACGAGTGATCGAGGTCACGGCTCCAGCGTGCCGGGTTTTTCAAAAGGGTGCTGTACCCTCGGCGACCTTGACCCAAGTAGTCAAATTTGAGGAATGTGGCCATCTCTGTGCAGAGGATTCCCACGGCAACCCCCTCCCAAATCTCCGAACCGGCTCACTGCTGTGCCGTGTACGTGCCCGGCGACCCGGCCCGGGCCGGCCGCGTGGCCTTCTGGCGCCCCGACGGTGCTGACCCGCCGGTCGTGAACGGCGGCACCGTCGAGGAGCTGGGCGTCGTGCTGCCCGGCGGCGACGGCGTGGAGCTGGTCGACGTGCGGGCCGTCCTGCTGCCCGTCCGCGCGGCACTGCCCGTCCTCACGCGCGCGCGTGCTGCCCACGACGGACACCGGGCGACCGTGTTCTGGGGCGCGGCGGCCGTGCTGGGCCTGCAGTTCGTGGCCCGGGGGCTGCTGTTGCCCGGCCTGTCCCCCGGCGATCACGACGCCTGGCGTGCGGGACCGCTGCGCGCCGAGGACATCGAGAGCGTCCGTCGGCTCGCCGCCGCGATGCCGCCCGAGGCGCACGCCGTACCGCTGGACGGCACCGGGCCGCTGCGGCTGCCCGAGCCGGAGCGCCTGCTGCGGGCCTTCCTGGACGCGGTCGCCGACACGCTGCCCCGCTCCCCCGCCGCGTCGCTCGTGACGGGCGGCCCCGCCTTCGCCGGACAGGAGCCGCAGCACCTGCCCGAGCAGCGTGCGTGGGCCGCCGATGTGGCCGCGGGCCACGACGCGGGCGTACGGATCTCGCTGCGGATCGAAGTACCCGGTCTCGCCTCGGCGGGCGACGACACGTCGCTGACCTTCCGGGCCGTGCTCCAGGTGCACAGCGTCAACGACCCCTCGCTCGTCGCGGACGCCGCCGAGGTGTGGGCCGGGACGGACGCCACCAGCCGGGCCTTCGGCCCGCGCGCGCGGATGGACGCGCTGCTCGCCCTCAGGCGCGCGGCCCGGGCCTGGCCCGCACTCACTCCCCTGCTGTCGGCCGCCGTGCCGGACGTCGTCGAACTCGCCGACGAGGAGACCACTGAGCTCCTCGGCGACGGCTCCGCGGCCCTTGCCGGCGCCGGTGTCGACGTGCACTGGCCAAGGGAGCTGGCCCGCGAACTGACCGCCCGCGCGGTCGTCGGTCCAGCGGACGACGAGAAGGTGCCCGCGAAGCTCTCCTCGGACGCGCCGTCGTTCCTGTCGGCGGACGCGCTGCTCGCGTTCAACTGGCGGTTCGCGCTGGGCGACCAGCGGCTCACGCGCGAGGAGCTGGACCGGCTTGCCGAGGCGAATCGCCCTGTGGTGCGGCTGCGTGACCAATGGGTGCTGATCGACCCTCAGGAGGTGCGCCGCGCCCGCGGGCAGCAGGACCGCAAGCTCACCCCTCTCGACGCGCTCGGCGCCGCCCTGACGGGCTCGACGGAGGTCGACGGCCGTCGGGTCGAGGTGGAGCCGACCGGCTGGCTGGCGGCGCTGCGGGAGCGGCTGGCGGACCCGGAGGCGCAGGAACCGGTCGAACAGCCCTCCGCGCTCGCCGCCGAACTGCGCGACTACCAGCGGCGCGGCCTGTCCTGGCTGGCCCGGACGACGTCCCTGGGGCTCGGCTGCTGTCTCGCCGACGACATGGGACTCGGCAAGACGATCACCCTGATCGCCCTGCATCTGCACCGGCAGACGGACGCGTCGGCCGCCGGTCCGACCCTCGTGGTCTGTCCGACGTCCCTGATGGGCAACTGGCAGCGCGAGATCGAGAAGTTCGCGCCCGGCACACCGGTGCGCCGCTTCCACGGCTCACGGCGCGACCTGGCGGGCGTGGCCGACGGGGAGTTCGTCCTCACGACGTACGGCACGATGCGGCTGGACGCGCGGCGGCTGGCCGAGGTGCCGTGGGGTCTGGTGGTGGCGGACGAGGCCCAGCATGTGAAGAACCCGTACTCGGCGACCGCGCGGGCGCTGCGTTCCATCGGCGCACGCGCGCGTGTGGCCCTGACCGGCACGCCGGTCGAGAACAACCTCTCGGAGCTGTGGGCGATCCTCGACTGGACCACCCCTGGGCTGCTCGGTCGCCTCGGCACGTTCCGCACCCGGTACGCGCAGGCCGTCGAGGGCGGCCAGGACCCGACCGCGGCGGAGCGGCTCACCCGGCTCGTACGACCGTTTCTGCTGCGGCGCCGCAAGTCGGATCCGGGCATCGCGCCCGAGCTGCCCCCGAAGACCGAGACCGATCGGGCGGTGTCGCTCACCACGGAACAGGCGGGGCTGTACGAGGCCGTGGTGCGCGAGACGCTCGCGGAGATCGCGGACGCCGACAGCATGTCCCGGCGCGGACTGATCGTGAAGCTGCTGACCGGTCTGAAGCAGATCTGCAACCACCCGGCGCAGTACCTCAAGGAGGAGCGGCCGAGGATCGTGGGGCGCTCCGGGAAGCTCGAGCTGCTCGACGAGTTGCTCGACACGATCCTCTCCGAGGGGGCGAGCGTTCTGGTCTTCACGCAGTACGTGGGCATGGCCCGGCTGATCGAGCGGCATCTGGCGGACCGGGGGGTGTCCTCGCAGTTCCTGCACGGCGGGACACCCGTCCCCGAGCGCGAGGCGATGGTGCGGCGCTTCCAGGACGGTGTGGTCCCCGTGTTCCTGCTGTCATTGAAGGCGGCGGGGACAGGCCTGAATCTCACGCGGGCCGAGCATGTCGTGCACTACGACCGCTGGTGGAACCCCGCCGTCGAGGCGCAGGCGACGGACCGCGCGTACCGCATCGGCCAGGACCGGCCCGTGCAGGTGCACCGGCTGATCGCCGAGGGAACCATCGAGGACCGTATCGCCGAGATGCTGCACCGCAAGCGGGAGCTGGCCGACGCGGTGCTGGGCTCCGGCGAGGCCGCGCTGACGGAGCTGACGGACGCGGAACTTGCCGATCTGGTGGAGCTGCGAGGGGCGACGCGATGAATCAGTACGACGAGACAGAGCGGACGTTCGCCGCGCTGCCGCCCGCGCACGGGAGGGGTTTCGCGCTCACCTGGTGGGGCCGGGCCTGGCTGAAGGCCCTGGAGGACGCGGCGCTGGACACGCAGCAAGTGAAGACGGGCCGTCGGCTCGCGCGCGCGGGTGCCGTGGGCGCGGTGTCGGTGCGGCCGGGGCGGATCACCGCGGTGGTGCAGGACCGGGACGGTACGGCACAGCGGGCCGATGTGCTGCTGGAGGAGCTGTCGGCCGAGCAATGGGACCGCTTCCTGGCGATGGCGGTCGAGCGGGCTGGGCATGTCGCGGCGCTGCTCGACCGCGACATGCCACCGCACCTCGTGGAGGACGCGGCGACGGCCGGTGTCGAACTGCTGCCGGGCATGGGCGATCTGGAGCCCACGTGCGACTGTGGCGCCTGGGACCACTGCGGGCACACGGCGGCTCTGTGCTATCAGGTGGCCCGCCTGCTGGACGAGGATCCGTTCGTCCTGCTGCTGTTGCGCGGGCGCGGTGAACGCGCCCTGCTGGACGACCTGCAGACCCGCAGCGCGGCGCCCGCGGAAGAAGCCGCCGAAGGGCCGGCCGAGGCGGAGGGAGTGGACGCCGTGGCGGCGTACGCGGCCGGGGACATCCTGCCCCCGCTGCCCGCCCCGCCCGAGCCCCCGGCGGAGCCCGGGCTGCCGCCGTCCCTGGACACCGACGCCAGGCCCGCGCCCGGAGTCGAACCGGCCGCCCTGGAGTTCCTGGCTGCCAGAACGGCGGTGGCCGCGCACCGTCTGCTGTCCGAGGCGCTGCGGGGCGGCGTTGGGCAGGAGGAGCTGACGGTGGCCCAGGACGCCGTACGGCTGGCCGCGGGGGCTCCCGCAGGGGCCCTGGCCGACCGGCTCGCCGAGGGGTCCGGTCGCGGCACGGCCGAACTCGCGTTGGCGGTGCAGGCGTGGCAGTACGGCGGCGTCGCCGGGCTGTCCGTGCTCGAAGAGGAGTGGGCGGTCGAGGGCGAGACCCTCGCACGCGCGCGTGCCGCCCTGGAAGCGGCCTGGGACAACGAGGAGCGGCCGGCACTGAGCGCGCGGGCCAACCGGTGGACGGTCGTCGGCGCGGCGAGCCAGCTGCGCCTGGGGCGCGACGGTCGCTGGTGGCCGTATCGGAAGGCAGGCGACCGCTGGGTGCCCGTGGCAGGCGGGGACCAGGACCCGGCGACGGCGCTGGCCGCGGCGGAGGCCGCACGTGGGGAGGAGATCTGCTGAACCGGCGTCGACGGTCGTGACCGAGGGCGGCTGACCTGGCGTCGGCCGGACCGGCGGTCGACGCTCGGCGTTCACGCGGTGGTTCTTCCGCGTTCCTCGTGGGGTTCAAATCTGGCCGCTGTCAACGAACTTGGTTCCCAGGAGGCCCGATGTCCCCACATGTCACCGGCCGGCGCCGTGTCCACCGTTGCGTCGCGGCGGGTGTGCCCCTCGCCGTGGTCGCCGCTCTGCTGGCGGCGGCCCCGGCCACGGGCGCCCCCTCCCAGGACGCGCGGGTCATCCGCACGGCGACCCTCGGCGACATCCCGCTCGGCACGTTCAGCAACGCGCTGCTGCCCGGCACGGTGGCCGACGACCGGGGCGTGGACCTGGGCGGCATCGGCAGCGACATCTACCCGGCGGGCCGCGAGGGCGAGTTCTGGACGGTCACCGACCGTGGGCCCAACGGCCAGATCAAGGTGGACGGCAAGAACCGCCGCACCTTCCCGGTGCCCGGCTTCGACCCGGCGATCGTGAAGATCCGGGTCTCCGGCGACTCCGTGAGGGTGCTGGACGCGATCCCGATCACCACGTCCTCCGGCAAGCCCGTCACCGGTCTGTCGAACCAGGAGGGGCGTGACGAGGCGCCGTTCTCCTACGACGCGCGGACGCCGCTGACGTACGACCCGAACGGGCTGGACACCGAGGGCATCGTCCGTGGCAAGGACGGCACCTTCTGGCTGGTCGACGAGTACGGGCCCTCGCTCGTGCATGTCTCCGCGCGCGGGAAGGTGCTCAAGCGGTACGTGCCCAAGGGGCTGAACCTCACCGGCGCGGACTACCCGGTCGTGGAGGCGCTGCCCGCCGTGCTGCTGCACCGGAAGATCAACCGCGGTTTCGAAGGGCTCGCCCTGCTGCCGTGCGGCGATCTGGTGATGGCGGTGCAGAGCCCGCTGTCCCTGCCGGACAAGGACGCCGGAGAGGCGTCGCGTACGACGCGGCTGCTGCGGTTCTCGCCGAAGAAGCAGGCCGTCACCGCCGAGTACGCCTACCGCTTCGACCCGGTGAACGTCGTCGACCCGAGCGAGGACGACACCTCCGAGCTCAAGATCTCCTCGGTGGTCGCGGTGGGCGGTGACCGGCTGCTGGTCGAGGAGCGCACCGACAAGGCCGCCCGGCTGCAGCTCGTACGCCTGGACCGCGACGCGAACATCCTCGGCAGCTCCTGGGACGACGAGACGACCTCGCCGGCGCTGGAGCAGCTCGACGACCCGGCCGCCTCGGGCGTCCCGGTGCTCGGCAAGCGGCTGGTCGTCGACCTGGGGACGGTGGCCGGTGTGCCCGGCAAGATCGAGGGCGTCGCGCGCGTGGACCGTGACACGCTCGCGCTGATCAACGACAACGACTTCGGCATGACGGACGGCACGGAGGCGTTCGACGCGCAGGGCCGGCTGGTCGACAGCGGGATCGAGACGACCGTGGTCTACGTGCGGCTGCCGCGCGGGATCTGAGCGACCCTAGGGCAGTCCGTCGACCGGGAGCTCCGGGATCAGGGATTCCAGATCGCTCGGGATCTCGCTGGGTATCTCACTCGGCAGCTCCGTGGGGAACTGCGTCGGCAGGGACGGCAGTCCGCTCGGCAGTCTGGTGGGCAGCTCGGTGGGGATGCTGAAGGTCGGCTTCGCGGACGTGCTGCTGCCGGCAGTCGGTTTCCCGTCCGGTGACTCGTCGCTCCCGGATCCCGTCAGGAACACGACGGCGACGATGACCGCGACGGCCACGAGCACGACCAGGGCGAGAAGGACGGGGCTGCGCCGCCGTCGCGGGGGTACGGGTCCGAATTGCGTGGTGGGCGGTCCGAAACCGCCACCCGGGGGCGGCGTGTCACCCGGCGGCCCGGGTGGCTGAGGCGGTACGGGCGGCATGGCCATAACGACCAGGTTCGCGAACCGGCCGCCCGGGCCGCGACCCCCACGCGGTGGTTGACACGGACTCATGCCATGGATCGCACGATTCCGTGGCATTCCGCGCGGAAGTCACGCCATGGGAGGCGATTCCGTGGCGGCCCGCACAGGGCATACGGGGCGGCCATTAGGTGGCTTTCCGTGCGCAGGTCACGCCACGGAAGGCCACTCCCGGCCGCCCCACGCACCAGAACACACGAAGGCAGCCATCCCGTGGCCTTCCATGCACAGGTCACACCACGGAAGGCCACCCCCGCCGCCTCCCGCACCAGAACACACGAAGGCAGCCATCCCGTGGCCTTCCATGCACAGGTCACACCACGCAAGGCCACTCCGTAGCCTTCCGTGCGCAGGTACGTCATGGACGGATTCAGCCGCGCGCGCCCAGCAGATGGTCCATCGCCAGCTGGTCGAGCCGTTCGAACGCCATCCCGCGCGCGGCGGCCGCCTCGACGTCGAACTCCTCGAACGCCGTGCGGTCGGCGAGCAGCGCCTGCAGGCCGTCCGCGGCCGTGGGCTGGGCCAGTTCGTCGAGGCGGGAGGCACGCAGGGCCTCCTGGACCTCCGGGTCGGCGCGGAAGGCGGCCGAACGCTCCTTGAGGATGAGGTAGTTGCGCATACAGCCCGCCGCCGACGCCCACACACCGTCGAGGTCCTCGGTCCGCGGCGGCTTGAAGTCGAAGTGGCGCGGGCCGTCGTAGCCGGCGCTCTCCAGGAGGTCGACCAGCCAGAAGGCGGCGCGCAGGTCGCCGGCGCCGAAGCGCAGGTCCTGGTCGTACTTGATGCCGGACTGGCCGTTGAGGTCGATGTGGAACAGCTTGCCCGCCCACAGGGCCTGCGCGATGCCGTGCGGGAAGTTGAGCCCGGCCATCTGCTCGTGCCCGACCTCGGGGTTGACGCCGTACAGCTCCGGCCGCTCCAGCCGCTCGATGAACGCCAGGGCGTGGCCGACGGTCGGCAGCAGGATGTCGCCCCGCGGCTCGTTCGGCTTGGGCTCGATCGCGAAGCGCAGGTCGTAGCCCTGGGAGGTGACGTACTCGCCGAGGAGGTCGAACGCCTCCTTCATGCGGTCCAGTGCGGCGCGTACGCCCTTGGCGGCACCGGACTCGGCGCCCTCGCGCCCGCCCCAGGCGACGTACGTCCGCGCGCCCAGCTCCACCGCCAGGTCGATGTTGCGGATGGTCTTGCGCAGCGCGTACCGGCGTACGTCACGGTCGTTGGCGGTGAACGCGCCGTCCTTGAAGACGGGGTGCGTGAAGAGGTTGGTGGTCGCCATCGGGACGGTCATGCCGGTCGCGTCCAGGGCCTGGCGGAAGCGCTTGATGTGGGACTCGCGCTCGGTGTCCGAGGATCCGAAGGGGATCAGGTCGTCGTCGTGGAAGGTCACGCCGTGGGCCCCGAGCTCGGCCAGGCGCTGCACCGTCTCGACCGGGTCGAGGGCACGCCGCGTGGCGTCGCCGAACGGGTCCCTTCCCTGCCAGCCGACGGTCCACAGGCCGAAGGTGAACCTGTCCTCGGGGGTGGGCTGGTAGTTCATGCCGCGGCTCCATCCGTGCGGAAGACTATTTCGTCATGGCCGTTTACAAATTAGTATGCGAACGCATCGGTGGGAAGAGACAAGGTGTCTTTGACAGCAATCCCGCTGAGCCGCGGAAGAGGGAGAAGCCCGATGTCAGCAGCCGAGGGTCCGCTCGTCGTCGGCGTGGACACGTCCACCCAGTCCACCAAGGCCCTGGTCGTCGACGCGGCCACCGGGGAGGTCGTGGCGAGCGGCCAGGCGTCCCACACCGTCACTTCCGGCGCCGGTCGTGAGAGCGACCCGCGGCAGTGGTGGGAGGCCCTGTGCGAGGCGTTGCGCCAGTGCGGCGAGCCCGCCCACGAGGCCGCCGCGGTATCCATCGGCGGCCAGCAGCACGGTCTGGTCACGCTGGACGAGCGGGGCGAGCCGGTACGCCCCGCCCTGCTGTGGAACGACGTGCGCTCGGCGCCGCAGGCGCGTCGGCTGGTCGAGGAGCTGGGCGGCGCGAAGTTCTGGGCGGACCGGACGGGCAGCGTGCCCGCCGCGTCCTTCACGGTGACCAAGTGGGCCTGGCTCGCCGAGCACGAGCCGGAGGCGGTCCGGGCCACGAAGGCGGTCAGACTCCCCCACGACTACCTCACCGAACGCCTCACCGGGCTGGGCACGACCGACCGCGGCGACGTCTCCGGTACGGGCTGGTGGGCGTCCGGCAGCGAGTCGTACGACGAGGAGATCCTCGCGCGCGTGGGGCTCGATCCGGCGCTGCTGCCGCGCGTGGTGCGGCCCGGCGAGGTGGCGGGCACCGTCCGCGACAGCCACGACCTGCCGTTCTCCAAGGGCACCCTGGTCGCCCCGGGCACCGGCGACAACGCCGCCGCCGCGCTCGGCCTCGGGCTGCGCCCCGGCACTCCTGTCATGAGCCTGGGCACGTCCGGCACGGTCTACGCGGTGTCCCGGCGACGTCCTGTCGACCCGACCGGCACCGTGGCGGGCTTCGCCGACGCGCGCGGGGACTGGTTGCCGCTGGCCTGCACCCTGAACTGCACGCTCGCCGTCGACCGCGTCGCGGCCCTGCTGGGCCTGGACCGCGAGGCCGTCGAGCCCGGCACCGACGTGACCCTGCTGCCGTACCTGGACGGCGAGCGCACCCCCGATCTGCCGAACGCCTCGGGACTGCTGCACGGTCTGCGTCACGACACCACCGCCGGTCAGCTCCTCCAGGCCGCGTACGACGGTGCCGTGCACGCGCTGCTGGGCGCGCTGGATCTGGTCCTCGACGAGGACGCCGACCCCTCGACGCCGCTGCTGCTGATCGGTGGCGGTGCCCGGGGCATGGCCTGGCAGCAGACGGTACGACGGCTCTCCGGGCGCCCCGTCCAGGTTCCCGAGGCCAGGGAACTGGTCGCGCTCGGCGCTGCCGCCCAGGCGGCCGGCCTGCTCACCGGTGAGGACCCGGCCGCGGTCGCCCGGCGCTGGAACACCGCGCGCGGGCCCGTGCTGGACGCGGTCGAGCGGGACGAGGAGACGCTGTCGAGGATCTCCGGGGTACTCTCCGACGCGGCCCCGCTGCTGGAGCGGAGCCCGG
Source organism: Streptomyces spinoverrucosus (assembly GCF_015712165.1). Lineage (NCBI taxonomy): Bacteria > Bacillati > Actinomycetota > Actinomycetes > Kitasatosporales > Streptomycetaceae > Streptomyces > Streptomyces spinoverrucosus. Next base: position 416,446 of record NZ_JADPZX010000002.1, read on the forward strand.
AGCGCCGCCAGGGCCCCACGACGCCGGCTTGATCCAAACGGCGGGCCCTGGCCCACCGAGAATGGACGGAGGCATGACCGCACCGCTGCACAAGGCCCACCCGGCCGGTCCCGGGGGCGCGTTGCCGGACACCCAGCAGGGCATGCGCCGCCGCAATCTCGCCCGGGTGATGCACACGGTCAGCGCGGACGGCCCGCTCTCCCGCGCGGCGGTGGCCTCGCGCATCGGACTGACCCGTGCGGCGGTCTCCACCCTCGTCGACGAGCTCATCCGGTCCGGCCTGCTGGAGGAACTGGGCCCCGAACGTCCCGGCCGCGTGGGCCGGGGCCGTCCCGGTTCCGCCCTCGCGGTCAGCGGGCGCGGGCCCGCAGGGATCGGCGCGGAGGTCGGCGTCGACCATCTCGCGGTCTGTGCGGTCGACCTGCGTGGACAGGTGCGCGCGCGGGTCGTACGGCACGGCACCAACCGCGACCGCTCCCCCGAGCCGGTGATCGAGGAACTCACCGGGCTGGTCCGCCGAGTCGTCGCCGAAGTGGAACGTGAGGGACTGCGGCCGGCGGGGCTCGCGGTGGCGGTGCCCGGTCTGGTGGCGCGCGACGCCCGGACCGTCGTACGCGCCCCCAACCTCGGCTGGCAGGACGCCGACCTCGCGTCGCTGCTGCCCGGGGAGCTGCCGCTGACCGTGGACAACGAGGCCAACTTCGGCGCACTGGCCGAGCTCTGGCTCGGCGAGGGCACCCCGCGGGACTTCGTGCATGTGTCGGCCGAGATCGGTATCGGCGCGGGCGTGGTCGTGGACGGTCGGCTGCTGCGCGGAACGCGGGGATTCGCGGGCGAGTTGGGGCATGTTCCGGTCCGTCCGGACGGGCCGGAGTGCGCCTGCGGTGGGCGCGGATGCCTGGAGCAGTACGCCGGTGAGGAGGCGGTGCTGCGCGCGGCCGGTCTGGAGCCGGGAGAGGACCGCGTCGGACTGCTCGCCGGGCGAGCCACGGAGGGCGACGAGGACGTACGGCGGGCGCTGCGCGACGCGGGTGAGGCGCTCGGCGTGGCGCTGACCGGGGCGGTGAATCTGCTGGACCCGGAGAGTGTGGTGCTGGGCGGTGCGCTGGCCGGGCTCGCGCCCTGGCTGCTGCCGTCACTGCGGTCCGAACTGGCCCGCCGTACTGCGGGGCCGGCCTGCCCGGTGTCCGTGTCACGGCTGGGTCCCGAGGGGCCGTTGCTGGGGGCCGCGCATTGGGTCGTGCGTGGGGTGTTGGACGATCCGGCGGGGGTGGCGGAGGTGGCGGCGCGGGGCTGAAGCCCTGCCTCACCACCCCATCGGGTGAGCGAGTTATCCACAACCTCTCGGTGATCCACGGAATAGCACGACGACCTTCAGCCCAACCGCCCGGCGCCGTACCGTGATTCACGCGAGGCGCAGCCGTCGAGCGGAGATGACGACCGCTGAGCTGGACCGATGAATCCGAGGGGGGACGAACGATGTCGGTGGAAACGACTGACGGACGTCGGTGCCGCGCAGGTGCCGGCGCACGGAAGGCAGGGGTGTGCTCATGAGCGATCCCCGCATCCTGACCGTGCGGCCCGAACCGGGCGAGTATGCCTGGACGTTCGGCGGCGCGCCGCCGGTGGCACGCATCGAGCCGGGCACGGTTCTCGACCTGTACACCGAAGACTGCTTCGCCGGGCGGGTCAGGTCCGAGAAGGACCTGGTGTCCGAGGTGTGCGAGTTCCCGTTCCTCAACCCTCAGACAGGGCCCTTCTACGTCGAGGGCGCGGAGCCCGGTGACACGGTCGCCGTGCACTTCGTGTCGATCGAACCGGCGCGGGACTGGGCCGCGTCGACGACGGTTCCGCTGTTCGGAGCGCTCACGTCGACGCCCACCACGGCCACGTTGCAGCCTCCGCTGCCGGAGACCGTCTGGATCTGGCGGCTCGACCGAACACGCCGTACGGCACTGTTCCGGGCGCACGACAGTGACATCGAGGTCGAGCTGCCCCTCGACCCGATGCACGGCACCGTGGGCGTGGCTCCGGCCAATCTGGAGGTGCGCTCGGCGCTGGTGCCCGACGCGCACGGCGGGAACATGGACACGCCGGAGATGCGGGCCGGCGTCACCTGCTACCTGGGGGTGAACGTGGAGGGTGCGCTGCTCAGCCTCGGCGACGGGCACGCCCGGCAGGGCGAGGGCGAGACGTGCGGTGTCGCCGTCGAGTGCGCCATGAACACCGTGGTCGTCGTCGAGCTGTTGAAGGGCCTTGCCACGCCCTGGCCGCGCATCGAGTCGGACACGCACATCATCTCGACGGGTTCGGCACGCCCGTTGGAGGACGCGTTCCGGATATCCCAGCTCGATCTGGTGCGGTGGCTCGTCCGCGACTACGGGTTCAGCGAGCTGGACGCGTACCAGTTCGCGACCCAGACCGTCGAGTCGCCGTTGGCCAACGTCTGCGACACGAACTACACGTGCGTGGCAAAGCTCCGCAAGGAATGGCTCCCCGCGCGCGAGACGCACCGCGGACTCCACGCACGGCTGAGCGAGACGGCGGCGGCGCTGCGGATCTGATCCCGGCCGCCTGCCCGACCTGGCCTGCTCCCACCTGACCTCCCCCGGACCCGACCGGCTCTCCCTCCTCCTCTTCTTCGAGTTCCTTCCAGCTGAGAGGCGATCTTCCATGGAACGGGCAAGACCGCTCCCCGACCGGCGACGGATCCTCAAGGGCGCCGCCCTGGCCGCCGTCCCCTACGCACTGCTGCCCGGCCCCAGGGCCGGTGCGCGGACACTGGCGCCCGACTACCCGCTTGCCGAGTGGCAGCCTGCGACCTCCGCCAACTACACGGCGGCGAACCGTCCGACCACCCTCTCCGTCGACCTGGTCGTCATCCACGTCACGCAGACGGACTACTCCGGGACCCTGGCCGTCTTCCAGCACCCCCGCAAGAAGGTGTCCGCGCACTACGTCGTCCGATCCGCCGACGGACATGTGGCGCAGTGCGTCCGCGAGTCCGACATCGCCTGGCACGCCGGGAGCTGGGAGCACAACACACGCAGCATCGGTATCGAACACGAGGGGTGGGTGGACCAGCCCGGCTACTTCACGGACGCCATGTACGAGCGGTCGGCCACACTTACCGCGGCGATCTGCAGGAAGTACGGCATCCCCAAGGACCGCGCGCACATCATCGGCCATCACGAGATACCGGGCACCGACCACACCGACCCCGGCCCGCACTGGGACTGGTCCCGCTACATAAGGCTCATCAACGCCGCCTGACCCGTACCCCATGACCAGCCGGCGTTCGCGGAACTGGTCGACGGGCTGGTCGGCGCCGGCCGGGGTGCCACCTGCTTCGTGCTGTGCAACCCGGGCAGCCCGACCACCCCGGTGCCGCTGGCCTGGTGCACCAGCGTGCGGCACGGAGCCGGACGGGACAAGCATCTGGCGGACATCACATTCGCGCACTTCGAAGTGGACGGGTCGGGCGTGCGGACGCGGGAGTACGACCCGCTGGCGAAGGGTCTCGGCCTGCAGTACGTGCTGCGGGGCCGGTTCAGCGACCTGTACGTGCACGACACCGCGGCGACCGGATTCGGCTGTGACTTCCTGCAGGACACGATCGTCGAGGGCGTGCCGGCCGAACGGTGCGGGCGGCAGGACCCCGGCGAGAAGATGGGCGGCGCGGGGATCGGGATCGGCGTGGGTGGCTGGGGGATGGTCGAGCGGCTGACGATCACCACCTGCACGGCGACGGGCAACGGCACGAACGGCATCTTCGTGGAGTTGCAGCAGGAGTACTGGCCACCGCCGAGGGGCATCCGCATCACCGCCTGCCACGCCGAGGACGACCGGTTCGGGATCTCCGACTGGGGAGCCGACGGTCTGCTGGTCACGTCGTCGACGATGGTGGGCAACCACCAGGCCGGGTTCGACGTGTCGTCACAGGGCACGTCGGGCGTCGGAGGGCGGGGGGCAGTTGCAGGGACGGACGGGTGGCAACGACTTCAGGGGCAACGCGTCGGCGGCCACCCACCTCGACACACCGCCCAGCGGCGGCGGCAGGTGGCGCGACAACGACACATAGGGCGTTGGACGCCTCTGGTGTCAACGCCTGTGCCCCACAACCAAGTGCGACCAAGTGCCCTCAACCAAGCGCCGCCGCCCCCGTCGGCAGGTGCAGCCGCGCCCCCTGACGCATGAGCTCCTGCTGGACGAGGGCGTACGGCACCTCCCGCGGTCTGCGGTTGATCCGCGTGGCCAACGCGGCGCAGACGCCCGCCGCCTGACCGGTCGCCATGGCGATGGGCATGACGCGGTAGGAGGAGTGCGCCACATGGGAGCCGGAGATGCAGCGGCCCGCGACGAGCAGGTGATCCGTGTCGCGGGGCAGCAGACAGCGCAGCGGGATGTCGTAGAAGCGGCCGCGGGGGACGCGCTTGAGGACGGTGCCGCTACCCCTGGGGTTGTGGATGTCGACGGGGTAGGCGCCGTGCGCGACGACGTCGGGGAAGGAGCGCGCCGCCAGGATGTCGTGGCCGGTGAGGTGATAGTCGCCGAGGATGCGCCGGGTCTCCCGTACGCCGATCTGGGTGCCGCTCTGCACGACGTACGACTCCTCGAAGCCCGGGACGTGCAGGCGCAGGAAGCGGTCGATCTGTTCCATCTGGCGGCGGGCGACGTACTCGGCGCGGCTCAGATCCCACACGTCGATGCCGAGGGCTCGGGTGACGCGGGTGCTGTTGATGCTGACCTCGCGGGGGTGCGGGGTGCCGAAGAAAAGGATGTCCTCGCGGGGCAGGCGCAGTTCGCCCCGCTTGGTGGCCTCCTCGACGAGGTCCCACAGGCCGTGCACGCCCCGCCACTGGTCGGGGTGCTCGTGGACGTACTCGGCGAACCGGGGCCGCAAGAAGTCGACGACGCGGAACATCAACGTCATCGGCTGCACCAGCCCGTCCTCGGGCCGGCCGATCTCGCAGGGCGCTCCACAGGAGGCGGCCACGTCGCCGTCGCCCGTGCCGTCGACGACGACGTCCGCGTCGATCACGACCGGGCCGGACTTGGTCTCGAAGACGACCCGCCAGCCGTCGTCGAGGGGCACGACGGAGGAGGCGAAGGCGTGGAACAGCATGCGGACGCCGGCCTCGTCGAGCAGGTCGAGGAGGACGAGCTTGTAGATCTCCGGGTCGAACGGCACGGTGTAGCCGGTCTGGAGGGAGGGCGGGATGCAGCCGCCGCGTTCGTTCAGCCGGTCCAGCAGGCGCCACAGAAAGCCGGCGACCACGGCCTCGCCCTCGCCGTGGTCGGTGGGCAGCAGCTGGTCGCCCTCCTCGCCGGGGGCTGTGAAGACGGCCTGTTTCTGCTCGTTGTGGAACGACATCAGGGGCATGACGAGCGCCACCGTGGCGTTGCCGCCCAGGAAGCCGTACCGCTCCACGAGCACCACCTCGGCACCGGCGTCGGCCGCGGCGTATGCGGCCGCGGTGCCGGCCGGGCCTCCGCCGACGACCAGGACCTCCGTGCGGCCCCCGTGCTGGGCGTCGCGCGGCGGCAGGGTGACGGTCCGCGACTGTGGAGGTCGTTGAAGGATCGGCATCGGTTCTTCCCGTCGGAGGTGTTCCGAAGGCGCTGGCTTCCCGGGCCCGTACCCGGCCCCGTGTCTCGGGCCCCTGCTGGGCCGGGCCCCGGTCGTTCAGGTCGCCGTTCCGGTACCCGGCCGCAGCAGGTGTAGACCCGGGCGTTCGGTGTCGGACACGGCGCCGGTCTGCTGCTCCTCCAGGGAGTCGAGGACCACGGCACACCGGGCGCAGGTCTCCCGGGCGGTACCCCGCAACGCCTGCACGCGCGCGTCGAGATCGTCGCGGCGCTGCGGAAACTCGTCCCACAACCGGTCCACCTCGGCCAGCAGCAGCCCGGCCTGCTCGCGCGCCACACCAACCAGCGCGGGGGCACCGATACGGCGGGAGAAGTCGAAGACCTTTCCGGAGTACGGCAGGGGCAGCACCGGCAGCCCGGAGAGCGCGGCGAAGATCACGAAGTGCAGGCGCATGCCGACGGCGAGGTCGAGGTGGTTCATGAAACCGAGGACCTGGCCGGGGCTGTAGACACTGTGCAGGATGCGCCCCCGGTCGGGAGCGGTCATCCGGGAGAGCACACCGTGGGCGTGGTGCACGTCCTGGCGTTCCATCGGCACGAAGACCACATGGGCCTCCAGCCGTCGAACCAGGAAGTCCGCCACATCGGCGAGCAGGGCGTGGTAGTCGCTCTCGTCGAGTTTCTCCGCGGCCCGGCCCGGTTCGCGGACCGACATCCCGACCAGCCGGGTCTCGGCGGGGATGCCCTCCTGCCGCATCATCTGGTCCGTGAAGGGCTCCGGCGGCAGCAACAGGGCCGGATCGGCGGTCACGACGAGGTCGCGGTCGAGCCCGGCCTCCTCCAGCACGAGCCGTGACTCCTCGTCCCGTACGACGACCTCGTCCATCGCCGGCAGCACGGCGCGTACCGCCTCCCGGTCCTCAGCCTCGCGCAGCGGGCCCGCGCCGACGGCGTACGCGAAGGTGCGCACGCCGCGGGCCTGGGCGGCGCCCACCAGTCGCAGATAGCGGCGCGCCTCACCGTCGTAGAGGATGCCGCCGCCCCCGAGCACCAGCAGGTCCAGGCCCGACAGGACGTCGAGGATCTGTTTCTGCGGGACGCCCTCCCAGTCGACCACCTCGTCGGCGGCGGGCTGGTGGGCGCGGGTGTGCTCGGCGTTCCGGCTGAAGACGACGAGCCGGGCCTGCGGGCGGTGCGCGCGCAGGCAGCCGAGGACGCAGGTGAGGATGGCCTCGTCGCCGAGGTTGAAACCGCCGTAGGAGCCGAGCAGACCGATGCGCGGCCCCGGTCCTGCGGGCGGGCGAGGCTGTGTGGTGGTGATCATCCGGAACTCCTGTCCAAGGAGCTGACGGGCGGTGCGGGGGTCCGCGGGCAACTGTGCGGGCGCGGTGGGGGTCGGGTCGGCGCCTCGTGGGTCGCTGCCGCGGGCTGGGCCCGGGTTGCCTTCCCCGCGCAGGAGAAACCCCAGGCGGGGAGAAACCCCCGACCAGGAGTGTTCCGACAGGCAGCGTCATCCTTTCACGGGTTCGGGCCCGCCACCATCGCAGCGTTTCGTCACCGGCGGCGATCAGAGTGGCGCGCTCCAGGGGTTGGGCCTCGGCCAGTTGGGAAACCGGCGTCCCATGTCGACGCCCGCCCTCTCCCGCACCACGCGGCGAAGGCTTCACGCTGCGTGCATCACCTGGATGCCGTACGCCTCCGAGCCTCCTGGGCCCGGGCGGAGGACGCTGATCTGGGACTGGGCGCCCCCGCGGCGCCCGAGGTCGGCGTCGGCGAGAAGGCACAGAGGCCAGAAGGTCCAGAGGCCGAAGGTCCCAGAGGCCGGAAGGTCCTGAGGCCAGAAGAAGCCTGAGGACACAGAGGAGCCAGAGGAGCCAGAGGAGGCGGGGTCAAGAAGGCAACAACCGGGGTCCCGAGTCGGCGCCAGGCATCCGACAGGCCGTCGTCGCCACACGCAGAGGAGACCTGAATGACCACCGCATCGTCACGTACCTGGGAACACGCCGTCGTCACCGGCGGCGCCGGCTTCGTCGGCTCGCATCTGTGCGGCGCCCTGCTGGACTCCGGCGCGGCGGTCACCTGCGTGGACGACTTCAGCACCGGACGGCCCGAGAACGTGTCCCCGCTGCTCGAGCGCCCGGGATTCACGCTGGTGGACGCGAACGTCGCCGAGCGGATACCCGTCAGGCGACCCCCCGATCTCGTCCTGCACCTCGCCTCTCCGGCGTCCCCGGCCGACTATCTGCGGCTGCCCCTGCACACCATGGAGACCGGCAGTCTCGGCACCCGCAACGCCCTGGAACTCGCCCATGACCACGGCGCCCGCTTCCTGCTCGCGTCGACGTCCGACGTCTACGGCGACCCGCATCAGAACCCGCAGGACGAGCGGTACTGGGGCAACGTCAACCCGGTCGGCCCGCGCAGCGTGTACGAAGAGGCGAAGCGGTTCGGCGAGGCGCTCACCACGGCGCACGCCGAGGCGGAGGGCACCGACACCTGCATCGTGCGGCTGTTCAACACCTACGGCCCGCGGATGCGCGGCCACGACGGCCGGGCGGTGCCGACCTTCGTCCGCCAGGCGCTGGACGGCGAACCGCTCACGGTCACCGGCGACGGCCGCCAGACGCGTTCGCTGTGCTACGTCGAGGACACCGTCCGGGGCATCCTCGCGGCGGCGGCGCACGGCCTGCGCGGCCCCGTGAACATCGGCAATCCGGGCGAGTTCACCATGCTGGACCTCGCCCGCCTGGTCATCAGGCTCAGCGGTTCCGCCTCGGAGATCCGCTTCATCGAACGGCCGACCGACGACCCGGAGGTCCGCTGCCCGGACATCACGCTGGCCCGCGACAAGCTCGGCTGGGAGCCCGAGGTGAACGCGGAGGACGGCCTGCGCCGCACGATCGACTGGTTCCGCGCCACGGCCGGCGAACGCTGAGGGGCCCCTCACAGAGCCTCCCGCCCCACTCACCCAGCCTCCCGCCCCCACTCACCGAGCCTCCCGCCCCCATCTCACCCAACCGCACCGCACCCCCGGACCCCACGCACCCCCGGACCCCACGCACCCACCATCCCCCAGGACCCCCATGCGCATCCTCGGAATCAACGCCCTCTTCCACGACCCCGCCGCCGCCCTCGTGATCGACGGCCGCACCGTGGCCGCCGCCGAGGAGGAGCGGTTCTCCCGCCGCAAGCACGGCAAGCAGCCGATGCCGTTCTCCGCCTGGGAGCTGCCGGGCCTGGACGCCGCCAAGGTCCGCTTCGTCCCGCACCAGATGGCGCACGCCGCGTCCAGCGCCTTCGCCGCACCCGACGCAGGCGACTCCTCCGTCCTGGTCCTGGACGGTCGCGGGGAACGCGCCTCGCACCTCGCGGCCCCAAGGGTCGGGGACCAGCTGGAGGCGCTGCGCGCGCAGGAGCTGCCGCACTCCCTGGGGCTGGTCTACGAGGAGCTCACCGACCACCTGGGCTTTCTGCGTTCCTCGGACGAGTTCAAGGTGATGGCCCTGGCCTCGCACGGCAGCCCGCGGATGCTCGCCGAGCCGCGTCCGTACAATCTCGAACGGCTCAACGACGTCAAGGGCCGTGAGCAGTTCCGGCCGGTGGCGCCCATGGTTCTGGCCGACCGGGCCGCCGAGATCTTCGACGGCCCGATGCCCAGCCCGTACATGCTGTTCGTGCACGACGTGGCCGAGTCCTGGCGCGAGCGCATCCCGGCCGTCGTGCACGTCGACGGCACGGCCCGCATCCAGACCGTGGACCCGGCGCAGGAGCCGCTGGTCGCCCGCATGCTCGGCGCGTTCGAGCGGCACACGGGGCTGCCGGTGGTGGTCAACACCAGCCTCAACACCGCCGGCCGGCCGATGGTCGACGATCCGCGCGACGCCCTGGAGTTCTTCGGCTCCTCGCCGGTCGACCTGCTCGCCATCGGCCCGTACGCGGTCCAGCGCGGCGACTTCTTCCGCGCCACCGGCGAGGGGAGGGCGTGATGCGGAAGCACACGGCCAGGGCAGCACATCGCGTACGGCCCCTGCGAGGCCCCGTGACGGAGAACGCGCCGTGGGAGGCGCACGGAGTACGGCGACAGCAGGACCCCACTCCCCCGGCCGCGCCCGGCCCGAGGACCCGCTGCGCAGCCCGCGCGGCGCACGGCCCGACCCCCCGGCCCGCAGCTTCCGAGCCCACCCCCGGAGGCCCCGATGACCGAGGCAGCACCGCCGGCCGACACCGGACACGAGTACGCCGACGACGCCTACGCGGTGGTGATCCCCACCCTGGGCCGCCCCGGCCTGACCGTCTGCCTGCGCGCCCTGGCCCGGTCGGGCGGCCCCCGACCGGTACGGCTGGTCCTCGTCGACGACCGCCCGGAGCCCTCGGTGGCGGCGCTCACGGACGAGGTCCCCGAGCAGCTGCGCCCGCTCACCACGGTCGTCCGGGGCGGCGCCCGCGGTCCGGCCGCCGCCCGCAACGCCGGATGGCGGGCGGCCGGACGCGTCCCCTGGATCGTCTTCCTCGACGACGACGTCGTACCCAGCCCTTCCTGGGGCGAGGACCTGGCCCTCGACCTGGCAGGGGCGACGTACCGGACGGGCGCGGTCTCCGCGCGGATCGACGTCCCGCTGCCGCCCGACCGCCGCCCCACCGACTGGGAGCGCAACACCGCCGGACTCGCCACCGCCCGTTGGATCACCGCCGACATGGTCTACCGCCGGGCGGCCCTGGAGGCGGTCGGGGGCTTCGACGAACGCTTCCGGCGTGCCTTCCGGGAGGACGCGGACCTCGCCCTGCGGGTCCTCGCGGCCGGCTGGGCCGTGGCGGACGGGAGCCGCCGTACGACGCATCCGGTGCGGCCCGCCGACCGCTGGGTCTCGGTACGGCTCCAGGCGGGCAACGCGGACGACGTGCTGATGACCCGGCTGCACGGCCGCACGTGGTGGAGCCGGGCGGGGGCGCCGCGCGGGCGGCTGCCCCGGCATCTGACGGTGACGGGCGTGGCGCTGACGGCCCTGGCCTGCGCGGGTCTGGGCCGGCGCCGGGCGGCCGCCGCGTGCGCCGGGCTGTGGCTGGCCGGGACCGCGGAGTTCGCGCTGGCCCGGATCGTGCCGGGGCCGCGCACCCGCGACGAGCTCGTCACGATGGCGCTGACCAGCGTCGCCGTCCCGCCCGCCGCCGTCTGGCACTGGCTGCGTGGCCAGGTCGTCCACCGGAACACGCCACCCGTCACCGCCCATGAGACGGGTGAGCCGCCGCGTCCCTCGCGGGCGCCGGACCCGGAGCGGGTGCCCTCATGACCCGCTCAGCACGCCTCACGCGCCGCGCCGAGCACCGGGACCGTGGCTGTTCGACGGCCCCGGCAGGCCGTGCCCGACGGCTTCCCGGCGGCCGTCCTGTTCGACCGGGACGGCACGCTCGTGGTCGACGTCCCCGACAACGGCGACCGGCGCGGGTCGTGCCGATGCCGACGGCGCGGGAAGCCGTCGACGCTACGCCCGGACGGCGCCGGCGACGTCCTGCTGGCCGGGCCCGCCGTGCGGGCCGTGGCCGCCGGATCGTCGTACACGGCGCTGCTGTGCGGCCCGCAGGGGGCGAGACCGGGACGGCCCCGCCTCGACGTCGTGCCGCTCCGGCTGGCGCCCCGCGTCGAGCCCGTCGGCGCCGACACGGGACACCTGGGCGCTGCGCACCAGGCCCCCGGCGGGCAGCGGGCTCTGCCCGTAGGGGGCGAGGACGAGTGCCCCGTCGTGGGCCGCCGCGCGCAGGCGCCGGACGAGGGCGTCGTCGCCGTCCTGGGCGGCCGACGGCTCCAGGACGGCGTCGGACTCGGTGGACCTCTCCCGGACGAGTGCGTCGTCGACGTGCGGCAGGAGCCCGGCGGCGGGCGCACCCTCCGGTCCGCACAGCAGGGTCACGTCGTCGGCCCGGGCGGCGACGGCCCGCACGGCCGTTCCGGCCAGCAGCACCCCACCGAAGCCGTCGAGCCGCACGACGAGGGCCTTCACCGGAGCCGCTCCCCCGATACCCGGAACCGTGGCAACGGGCCGCCCGCCCCCTCGTACGCGCCCGCTCCCGGCCGCGGGCCCGCGAAGTAGTCGATCGTCCGCTTGAACCCTTCCTCCCAGGACACCTTCGGCGTCCAGCCGAACAGCTCGCGGGCGAAGGACGGATCGGGCCGCCGCCGGGCGGGATCGGGTACGTGAGCCGTGCCGAACTCCAGGCCCGCGCGGGACCCGGTCAGGTCGATCACCCGGCGGGCGACCTCCTGCACGGTCGTCTCGTCCCCGCCGCCGATGTCGACGGGCCGCAGGAACCGGCTCGCGGCCACCCGCAGCACCCCGTCGACCACGTCGTCGACGAAGCACAGGGAGCGGGCCCCGGTGCCGTCGTCCTCGACGGTCACCGGGCCGCCCGCCAGGGCCTGCTCGACGAAGGCCGGGATCGACTGAGGGTCGTCCGCCCGCATCCGTGGGCCGTACGTGTCGAAGAGCCGCACGATCCCGGCATCCGTTCCGTGGACGGTGGCGTACGCGGCGGTCAGGGCCTCGGCGAAGCGCTTGGACACGTCGTACACCGCGCGCGGCCGGTCCGGCGCGGCCTCACTCCACTCCTCGTCCGGCTCGGGAGCGCCCAGGGGATCCCCGCGCACCCGCCCCGCAGAGGCGAGCAGGAACCGGGATCCGGCCCGGCCCGCGACGGCCAGCGCGTTCCGGGTGCCGAGGCAGGCGGCGTCGAGCGCGTCCAACGGCCGGTCCCGGCAGTCGGCCGGTGAGGCGGGGCCCGCGCAGTGCAGGACCAGGTCGTACGGGCGGTCGGCCAGGGCCTCCGGGAAGCCGGGGTCCGCCACGTCGAGCTCCAGGAACCGGAAGCCAGGGCGGCCGGTGAGGTGCCGCACGTTGTCCGCCGGCCCCGACGACAGATTGTCCACGCAGTCGACGCCGACACCGCTGTCGAGCAGACGTTCGCACAGATGCGAACCCAGGAACCCGGCACCGCCGGTCACCATCGCCCGCTCCCAGCCGGGCCGCGCCATCGACATCCCCGAGAACGTCATCGTCGTCATCAGCTCGACCTTCCTTCCGCCGATGAGGCCGAAGACCCCTTGCCGAAGACCCCTTGCCGAAGACCCCTGGTGTGCGCCGGTCCCGGCGGCAGCGGCCCGACCGCCCGGCCGGGCCGCTTTTCATACTCGGATTTTCATACTCGGCCGCCCACCACGGCCGTGCCACATGAGCCGTCCGCTTGACAAACCACCCATCACGCCCGCCCGGCCCCGCCCGCCCTGCACTCCCGACGCCCCGTTCTCCCACCCGTTCTCGCCCGGTGGGCTCTCTGTCACCCCTTCGGACACCGCGGTCTGGTGCACTTTCCCCGCGTCCTGGGAAAGTTGACGAGACCTCAGGGGGATCAGTGACACCTCGTCAGAAGCGGTTCCGATCAGGCAGAACGTTCGTCACGGTCTCAGGCAGAACGTTCATCACGCTCTCAGGCAGAACATTCGTCGCGGTCCTCGCGGCACTCGGCGCGCTGGCCGGTGCGGCCCTGACGGGGGCGGCACCGGCCGGCGCCGCTGCGGACGGGACCCGGATCGCGCCGGGCGTGGTCTATCGGGAGTTCGACATCCAGGCGGCCAAGGGACCGACCCACGTCCACGTCCTCAGCGTCGACCTGCGCGACCCACGCGTCCGCCTCGACCTGCTCTACCCGGGAGCGGTGGCAGCCCGGGCGACCGTCTCCCAACTCGCCGATGCCCGGAGCGCGGTGGCGGGCGTCAACGGCGACTTCTTCAACATAAGCGAGACCCAGCACCCGGGCGTCGCCGCGACCGGCGCGAGCGTCGGACCGGTGATCGCACGCGGCAGGGCGCTGAAGGCGGCGGTCCCGAACGGGCAGCGGTTCGGCCCGGCGCTGCCGCCGGGCACCAGCACCAAGGACGTCGTGGGCGTCGGGACCGACCGGCGGGCCCGGCTGGACAGCCTGGCACTGGAGGGGTCGGTCAGCACACCCGAGGGCGAACTGCCGCTCGGCGGCCTCAACCAGTACGCGCTGCCGGTCGGCTCGGTCGGCGCGTTCACGTCGGCGTGGGGCAGCGTCTCCCGGGTGCGTGCCGCCTGCGGCACCGACACCGACCGGGCGGCGCCGTGCAGCACGGACACCCACGAGGTGACGGTCAGGGAGGGCCGGGTGGTGTCGAGCGCCGACTCTCCCGGCAGCGGTCCGATCGCCGAGGGGACGACCGTGCTCGTCGGCCGCGAGGCGGGCGCCCAGCGGTTGCGGAAGTTCGCGGTGGGCGAGTCCGTGCAGGTGCGGCACCGGCTGGTGCCGTCGGCGTCACGGATCCCGTACCGCTTCGCCCTGGGCGGCTACCCGGTCCTGCGGGGCGGACAGCCGCTGCCCGGTCTGGACGACCGGACGGCGGCGGTGCGCACCGCCGTGGGCATCGCGGACGACGGACGGCGCGTGCTGCTGCTCGCGGTGGACGGCGCCCCCGAGTTCCGCACCGGCCTGACGATCGCCGAGGTTGCGGACACCATGCGGCAGCTGGGCTCGGTGCAGGCCTTCAGCCTGGACGGCGGCGGTTCGTCCACGCTGGTCGCCCGCGCTCCGGGCGCGGGCACCGTCTCCGTGCGCAACCACCCGAGCGGCGGCGTGGAGCGCCCCGTGCCGAACGGCATCGGGGTGTTCTCCCACACATAGCCCTCGCACACATCGCCCTCTCGCACACATCGCCCTCAGGGAGACCTCACGGCCGCAGGCCGCTCACCATGTCGGCCGTGGCCGTGAGGCCGCTGTGGATGGTCGGGGCGATGCTCGAACCCGCGAGATAGAAGCCCAGCAGCAGGCAGACGATCGCGTGCGTGGGCTTGAGCCCCCCGTTGCGCACGAAGATCACCGCCAGGATGAACAGCAGCAGCACCACAGAGATGGAAATGGCCATCGTCAACCTCCTCCGCCACGTCCGCTTCGCGGCGTTCGGCCGCAAGTGTGGCGTAGCGGAGGGTTTTTGCGGGCGGCTGACCTGTCCTCCGAAAGGGTGATGTCCGTGGCCGACGGGCGTGCGAGGTCTACGCCCGCTCGTGGGCGTCCAGGAACGCCTCGAGGCCGAGCAGGTCGTCGGTGTTGATGAAGTCGACGTCCGCGTCGAGCAGCTCGGTCCACAGCGCGTCCCGCTCGGGCCCGGCCACGTCCGGCGTGGCCCAGAACCGCACCTTCTGCCCGCGCGAGTGCGCCGCCCGCATGATGCTCCGCAGCTTCTGTCGCTCGGCCGCCGGGAACTCGCCCGCGCCCCGCCAGGTGAAGTTCAGCGTCCAGTTGTCGCTGATCAGGGGTACGAAGGAGGCCGGCGCCGAGCTGCCGAGGTCGGCCAGCCGGCCGTCGTAGAAGGCGCGGCGCACCTTCTGCGCCTCCATCGGCGCGCGCGCCGCCCGGTCGCCGGAGATGACGGCGGTGACCGGTCCGGGGATCACCTTGCCGTGGGCGTAGGTGGTGAACAGGTGCCGGTAGCGGCGCAGATGGCGGTCGAGTTCGAGGTAGGTCGAGGCGCCCTCGGTCTTGATGTCGATGAGCAGCTGGAGCGACCCGCGGTGACCGCGGTACACCGAGCCGCGGCCCGCCTTCACCCGGGCGGCGAGGGTGTCGAGGTAGAGGGACTCCAGGGTGCGGGCCGGGTCGAGGTCCTCGGGGTCGTGGGCGACGAGGAGCTGGTCGCCGACGAGGTAGATGTCGGCCTCGACGCTGCCGAAGCGGTGGTCGAGGGCGTCGAGCAGCGGCCGGGGGTGCTCGTAGTCGTTGTGCGCGTGGGCGCGCCACAGCGGCCGCGGGTTGCGCTTCCGGTCGTCCGCCAGCGCGCTCGCGCCGGGCAGGGCGACCGCGCCCGCGAGGGCGGCGCCGAGGGTGGTGAGGGCTCTGCGACGGGTGGTGAGGGCCATGCTCTGCCTCCCTGGTGGGCGGGTGGGAAAACCTCAGCGAGTATGAGGTTCGAACCGGCCCAACCGGCAGGTGGGAGCAGGGGAGTTGGCCGGACCGCCGCCATGAGTTCACTTCACCGGCGTACGCACACCGAAAAGCCCGCCCCAGGTGGGACGGGCTTTCCTCGGGGTTCCCGCGCGCTTGGTCCGCGCGTTTCCCGGTGTACGTCAGGGGGCCTGAAGGTCCACCAGGTCGGCCAGCGCGGCACGGTGGGCGCCCGCGGTGCCGTACGCGAGGGAGTCCGCCTTGGCGCGCTTCAGATACAGGTGCGCCGGGTGCTCCCAGGTCATTCCGATGCCACCGTGCAGTTGCAGCGCCTCCTCGGCGGCGCGCACGGCCACGGGCGCGGCATACGCCTGGGCCACCGCGACCGAGACGTCGACGTCCTCGCCGGTCGCCAGGGCGTCCGCCGCGCCGCGTGCGGCGGCCCGCAGGTGGACGACCTCCAGCCACAGCTGGGCGAGCCGGTGCTTGAGCGCCTGGAATCCGCCGACGGGCCGGTTGAACTGCGTGCGCTCCTTCAGATAGCGCACGGTCTCGGTCAGCGACCAGTCGGCCAGCCCCAGCTGCTCGGACGCCAGCAGCCCGGCCGCCGCGCGCAGGGCCCGTCGTACGGCGGGCTCGGCATCGCCCACCCGGTGCCCCGCCGCACTCCGCAGAACCACCCGCCCCACGGGCCGGGTCAGGTCCAGCGACACCTGGGGCACCACCGTGACGGCGTCGGCCTCCACGGCGTACAACCCGCCGTCGTCGGCGGGCACGAGCAGCACATCGGCGGCCGACGCGTCGGCGATGCCGGTCAACCCGCCGTGCAGCAGCCCGTCTTCGACTCGTACGACGGGGAAGGCGGCGCCCGGTGTCAGGTGCAGGGCGACGGCGAGGGCGCCGATGGTCCGGCCCGACGCCAGCCGGGTGAGCAGGCCGGCGGAGCCGTCGCAGGCCAGCAGCGCCTCGGTGGCGACGACGGCACTCGTGAGGTACGGGACCGGCGCGACCGCCCGTCCCAGCTCCTCCAGGACGACGGCGACCTCCCGGTGCGAGGCACCCTGGCCTCCCCGGTCCTCCGGCACCAGCAGTCCGGCCAGGCCCATGCCGTCGGTGAGGAGCTTCCACAGCTCCTGGTCGTGCGGGGTGTCGGACTCGGTGCGGGCGATCACGTCGGGCGCGCCGCAGTGGTCGGTGAGCAGGTCCCGGACGGCGGCGCGGAGGGCCTCTTCCTCCTCCGAGTAGAGCAGATCGGGCTGTGTGCTCATCGGGCCAGGTCCTTCCAGGCGACGTCCTTGTCGGTGCGCGGCTCGGCGGGCAGTCCGAGGACGCGTTCGGCGACGATGTTCAGCAGGACCTCGCTGGTCCCGCCCTCGATGCTGTTGCCCTTGGAGCGGAGGTAGCGGTAGCCGGCGTCGCGGCCGGTGAAGTCCACGAGCTCGGGGCGCCGCATGGTCCAGTCGTCGTACAGGAGCCCCTCCTCGCCCAGGAGTTCGACCTCCAGGCCGCTGATCTCCTGGTTGAGGCGGGCGAAGGCGAGCTTCATGCCGGAGCCCTCGGGGCCGGGCTGGCCGGCGACGAGTTGCTGGCGCAGCCGTTCGCCGGTGAGCCGGGCGACCTCGGCCTCGACCCACAGCTTCAGGAGCCGCTGGTGGAGGTCGTGGGTGCGCAGTTCGGGGCGTTCGCGCCAGGTCTTGGAGACCGGGCCGATCATGCCGCCCTCGCGGGGCAGTCGCATGCCGCCGATGGAGACGCGCTCGTTCATCAGGGTGGTCTGCGCGACCCGCCAGCCATCGCCGATCTCACCGAGACGGCGCGACTCCGGGATCCGGACGTCGGTCAGGAACACCTCGTTGAACTCGGCTTCGCCGGTGATCTGCCGCAGCGGCCGGACCTCGACGCCGGGGTCGGTCATGTCGCAGACGAAGTACGTGATGCCCTGGTGCTTGGGCACGTCCGGGTCGGTGCGGGCGATGAGGATGGCCCAGCGGGCGAGATGCGCGCTGGACGTCCACACCTTCTGCCCGTTGACGACCCAGGCGTCGCCCTCCCGGACGGCCCGCGTACCCAGCGCGGCGAGGTCGGATCCGGCGCCGGGCTCGCTGAACAGCTGGCACCAGACCTCCTCACCCGTCCACAGGGGCCGCAGATACCGCTGCTTCTGCTCCTCGGTGCCGTAGCGCAGGATCGTCGGCGCGGCCATGCCCAGGCCGATGCCGATCCGCCGCGGATCGTTGTCCGGCGCGCCCGCGGCCTCCAGCTCGGCGTCCACGACGGCCTGGAGCGAGCGCGGGGCACCGAGTCCGCCGAGCCCCTCGGGGTAGTGCACCCAAGCGAGCCCGGCGTCGAAGCGGGCCTTGAGGAAGTCGAGCCGGTCCGTCGAAGCGGGCGGATACGCGGTCAGCAACTCCTGGGTGCGGCGGCGCAGTTCGGCGGCGTCGGTCATGCTGCCTCCTCCGTCACAACGGCGATCCGGCCGGTGGTGAGGCCGTCCGCCACCTTCTGCACGGCCGTCGCGGCGCCGCCCAGCGGCACCCGCTCGCTCACCAGCGGCTTGATGGCGCCCCGCGCGGCCAGGTCGGTGAGCTGCTCGTGGCAGTGCTGGACCAGCTTGGGGTTCTTGGTGTTGTACAGGCCCCAGTGCAGGCCGAGGATCGAGTAGTTCTTGACGAGGGCGTGGTTGAGCGCGGGGCTCGGGATCGTGCCGCTCGCGAAGCCGACGACCACGATCCTGCCCTCGAAGGCGACCGTCTTGGCGGACTGGGTGTACGCCTCGCCACCCACGGGGTCGTAGATGACGTCGGCGCCCCGGCCGCCGGTGGCCTCCTTCACGGCCGCGACGACATCGTCGGCACGCCGGTCGATCACGACGTCGCAGCCCAGCTCACGGGCCACGGCGGCCTTCTCCGCGCCGCCCACGACGCCGATGACCGTGGCGCCGGCCGCCTTGCCGAGCTGCACGGCCGCGCTGCCGACCCCTCCGGCGGCGGCGTGGACGAGCAGCGTCTCCCCGGCCTCCAGGTGGGCGCGCTGATGCAGGCCGAACCAGCCGGTCTGGTAGCCGATGTGCAGGGCGGCGGCCTCGGCGTCGTCCAGGGCGTCGGGCGCGGGCAGCACGGCGGCGGCGTCGGCGACGGCGTACTCGGCGAAACCGCCGTACGGCAGGGCCGGGTTGGCGATCACGCGGCGGCCGTCCTCGGTCTCGCCGCAGATCTCGACGCCGGGCGTGAAGGGCAGCGGGGGCCGGACCTGGTACTGGCCCCGGCACAGCAGGGCGTCGGGGAAGTTGATGTTCGCGGCCCGTACCTTCAGCAGGACCTGGCCGTCGCCGGGCGTCGGTGTCGCCACGTCGTTCAGGCGCATCACCTCGCTCGGCTCGCCGTTCTCGTGCACCTGCCATGCCTGCATGCGGGGCCTCCACGGGGGACTGCGTCGTCTGACCGGGTCGAACCGCATACTAAGCGGTCGCTTGCAACTCAGGGAACAGTCCTGAGGCAACAGTCAGGTGCGTCACGCCCGCTTGGGCCGCGCCCGCACGTGCATCCGCTCGCCCTGCGGCCCGAACAGGCTCAGGAACTCCACCGGCCCCTCCCCCGTCGACCCGAACCAGTGCGGCACCCGCGTGTCGAACTCCGCCGCCTCGCCCGCGACCATCACCACGTCGTGGTCACCGAGCACCACGCGCAGCTTCCCGGACAGCACATACAGCCACTCGTAGCCCTCGTGCGTCCGCGGGGACGGCTCCAGGTTCTGCTGCGGCACGATGATCTTGTAGGCCTGGAGTCCGCCGGGCTGCCGGGTGAGCGGCAGATAGGTGCGTCCGTGCCGCACGATCGGCTCGCTCCGCACGCGCGGATCGCTCACCGGCGGCGCTCCGACCAGTTCGTCCAGCGCCACCTGATGGGCCTGCGCGATCGGCAGCAGCAGCTCCAGGCTGGGCTTGCGCAGGCCCGACTCCAGCCGGGAGAGCGTGCTCACCGAGATGCCGGTCGCCTCGGACAGCCCGGTCAGGGTCACCTCCCGCTCCTTCCGGATCCGCCGCAGCCTCGGTCCCACACCCGCCAGCACGTCATCGGTCGTCATGCTGGTATTGCAGGTTCGGCAAAGCTGTTTGTCAATGCGGCACTGTCCGGGCGACTGTCTCCATGGAGGTGGTCACCATGACCGACACGACAACCGAGTCGTACGAAGTGGTCGTCATCGGCGGCGGCACGGCGGGCCTGTCCGCCGCGCTCGTCCTGGGCCGGGCCAGGCGCCGCACGCTGGTCGTCGACGCGGGCGAGCCGCGCAACGCGCCCGCCGCGCACATGCAGGGCTATCTGTCGCGGGACGGCATGCCGCCCGCCGAGTTCCTGGCGATCGGCCGTGCGGAGATCGCGCGGTACGGCGTCGAGCTGATCCGGGACCGGGCGGTGGACGTCACCCGAGGCGAGGACTTCACGGTGGAGCTGGCGAGCGGCCGGACCATGCGCGCCCGCCGCCTGGTCGTCACCACCGGTCTCAGGGACGAGCTGCCGGCGGTGCCCGGGGTCGCCGAGCGGTTCGGCCGGGATGTGCTGCACTGCCCGTACTGCCACGGCTGGGAGGTCCGCGACCGGGCCTTCGGCGTGCTCGCCACCAGCCCGCTGAGTGTGCACCAGGCGCTGATCGTCACCCAGTGGTCCAAGGACGTGACGTTCTTCCTGCACGAGGTCGCCGAGGACGACCTGTCCGACGACGACCTGCGGCGGCTCGCCGCGGCCGGGGTCAAGGTCGTGACGGGTGCGGTCGCGGGCCTGGTGGTCGAGGACGACCGGATCACCGGCGTCCGGCTCGCGGACGGTACGACACACGACCGGGACGTGGTGTTCACCGCGCCCCGCGCCGTCCCGCAGACCGGGCTGCTGCGGCGGCTGGGCGCCGAGCTGAACGAGACACCGTTCGGCGCGTACCCCGTGGTCGACGGGACGGGCCTGACGACCGTGCCGGGCGTGTGGGCCGCGGGCAACGCCGCCGGCTTCGCCGAGCAGGTCGTGAACGCGGCGAGCGGCGGCTACCGCGCGGGCGCCACCATCAACGGGGAGCTGCTGATGTCCGATCTCGACGCGGCCGTGCAGGTGTAGGCCCCGCCCGACCGGTGCACCATGACTGCATGCTGCTGACCCGGCTCGCGGACGTGTCCCGGGAGGTCGCCGCCACCTCGGCGCGGTCCCGCAAGATCGCCCTGCTCGCCGAGTTGTTCCGGGACGCGGAGCCGGACGACGTGCCGGTCGTCATCCCGTATCTCGCGGGCCGGCTGCCCCGGGGCCGGCTGGGCATCGGCTGGAAGGTGCTCGGCCGCCGGGTCGCCCCCGCCGCCGAGCCGACCCTGACCGTGCGCGAGGTGGACGCCCGCCTCACCGCGATCGGCAAGGTCACGGGCACCGGTTCGCAGGCCGAGCGGGCCCGGCTGGTCGGGGAGTTGATGGGCGCGGCCACCGAGGGCGAGCAGCGTTTCCTGACCGGCCTGATCACCGGCGAGGTCCGGCAGGGTGCCCTGGACGCGCTGGCCGTCGAGGGGCTGGCGCAGGCCACCGGGGCGGCCGGCCCCGACGTGCGACGGGCGGTGATGCTGGCGGGGTCGTTGCAGGACGTGGCACAGGCGCTGCTCGCCGACGGTCCGCAGGCCCTGGACCGCTTCCGCCTCACCGTGGGCCGCCCGGTGCTGCCGATGCTCGCGCACACCGCGTCCTCGGTGACCGAGGCGGTCGGCAAGCTGGGCGCCTGCGCGGTGGAGGAGAAGCTCGACGGCATCCGCGTCCAGGTCCACCGCGACGGCGACGACGTACGTCTCTACACCCGCACCCTCGACGACATCACCGACCGCCTGCCCGAGCTGACCTCGGCCGCGCTTCGGCTGCGCGGTGAGCGGTTCGTGCTGGACGGCGAGGTGATCGCCTTCGACGAGCGCGGCCGGCCGCGCTCGTTCCAGGAGACGGCAGGCCGGGTCGGCTCCCGGGTGGACGTGGCCACGGCCGCCCGGGCGGTCCCCGTCTCCCCCGTCTTCTTCGACGCGCTGTCCGTCGACGGCCGGGACCTGCTCGACCTGCCCTTCGCCGAGCGGCACGCGGAACTGGCCCTGCTGGTGCCCGAGCCGATGCGGGTACGGCGGACCGTGGTGTCCGGCCCCGACGACGTACCCGCCGCCGAGACCTTCCTCGCCGAGACCCTGGAACGCGGCCACGAGGGCGTCGTGATCAAGGCGCTCGACGCGCCCTACAGCGCGGGACGGCGGGGCGCCGCCTGGCTGAAGGTCAAGCCCGTGCACACCCTCGACCTGGTGGTCCTGGCCGCCGAGTGGGGCCACGGCCGGCGCACCGGCAAGCTCTCCAACCTCCACCTCGGCGCCCGCACGGCCGACGGCGGCTTCGCGATGCTCGGCAAGACGTTCAAGGGCATGACCGACGCGATGCTGACCTGGCAGACCGAGCGGCTCCAGGAACTGGCCGTCGAGTCCGACGGATATGTGGTGGCCGTACGCCCCGAACTCGTCGTGGAGATCGCCTATGACGGTCTGCAGAAGTCGACCCGCTACCCGGCCGGCGTCACCCTCCGCTTCGCCCGCGTGCTCCGCTACCGCGAGGACAAGCGCCCGGAGGAGGCGGACACCGTCGAGACAGTGCTGGCCGCGCACCCGGAGATCAAGCCGTGAAGGGCAGCCACAGCGCGGGCCTGCTGCTGTTCCGGCACACCGACGGCGGTCTGGAGGTGTTGCTCGGCCACATGGGCGGACCGTTCTGGGCCCGGCGGGACGCGGGTGCGTGGACCGTGCCGAAGGGCGAGTACGACCCCGAGGAGCCGGCCTGGGAGGCCGCCCGCCGGGAGTTCCAGGAGGAGCTCGGGCTACCGCCGCCGGACGGTGAGGCGGTGCCGCTCGGGGAGATCCGGCAGACCGGCGGGAAGACCGTCACGGCGTGGGCGGTCGAGGCCGACCTCGACCCCGGCTCCATCGACCCCGGCACCTTCACCATGGAGTGGCCACCGAGGTCGGGACGCACCCAGGAGTTCCCCGAGCTGGACCGGGTGGCGTGGTTCGGCCTGGCCCGGGCCCGTGAGGTGATCATCAAGGCGCAGTCCGCGTTTCTCGACCGGCTGGCGGAGCACTCGGCCTGAAGAGGCCCGCACGCGTTGCGGCCCCCACCGCCGCGCGGGAAGGTCGAAGCACCATCGCTCCCCAGGAGGTCAGTCATGCCCATCGCAACGGTGAACCCGGCGAACGGCGAGACGCTCAAGACGTACGAGGCCATGGGCACCGAGGAGATCGAGCGTCGGCTCCAGCTCGCCGAGGCCACCTTCCGCACGTACCGGGAGACCGGCTTCGCCGACCGCGCACGGTTGCTGAACCGGGCCGCGGACCTCCTGGACGAGGACCAGCAGGACATCGCCCGCGTGCTGACCACCGAGATGGGCAAGCCGATCAAGCAGGCGCGCGCCGAGGCCGGGAAGTGCGCCAAGGCGATGCGCTGGTACGCCCAGAACGCCGAGCGTCTGCTCGCCGACGAGGAGCCCGCCGACTCCGACGTCCAGGACTCCGGCGCCTCCCGGGTCCGGGTCCGCTACCGGCCGCTCGGCCCGATCCTCGCGGTGATGCCGTGGAACTTCCCCCTGTGGCAGGTGATCCGCTTCGCGGCGCCCGCGCTGATGGCGGGCAACGTCGGTCTGCTCAAGCACGCCTCGAACGTGCCGCAGACCGCCCTCTACCTGGAGGACCTGTTCCACCGGGCGGGCTTCACCGAGGGCTGCTTCCAGACCCTGCTCATCGGCTCGGCCGCCGTCGACGAGATCCTGCGCGACGAGCGCGTGAAGGCGGCGACGCTGACCGGCAGCGAGCCCGCGGGGCGCGCGGTGGCGTCCACCGCCAGCGAGATGATCAAGAAGACGGTGCTGGAGCTCGGCGGCAGCGACCCGTTCATCGTGATGCCGTCGGCGGACATCGACCGGGCGGCCCAGGTCGCGGTGACGGCGCGGGTGCAGAACAACGGGCAGTCGTGCATCGCCGCCAAGCGGTTCATCGTGCACACGGACGTGTACGACGCCTTCGCCGAGCGTTTCACCGAGGGCATGAAGGCGCTGAGGGTCGGCGACCCGATGGTGGAGGAGACGGAGGTCGGGCCGCTGGCCAGCGAGCGGGGCCGGGCCGACCTGGAGGAGTTGGTGGACGACGCGAAGCGCAGCGGCGCGGCTGTGCTGTGTGGCGGGGACCGGCCCGAGGGCGACGGCTGGTACTACCCGCCGACGGTCCTGACCGGGATCACCCGCGAGATGCGCATCCACCGCGAGGAGGCGTTCGGTCCGGTCGCCACGCTGTACCGGGCGGGTGACCTGGACGAGGCGGTGCTGATCGCCAACGACTCGCCGTTCGGGCTGAGTTCCAACGTCTGGACGCGCGAGGAGGCGGACGTCGACCGGTTCGTGCGGGACCTGGAGGCGGGCGGTGTGTACGTCAACGGGATGACCGCCTCCCATCCGGCGTTTCCGTTCGGGGGTGTGAAGCGGTCCGGGTACGGGCGTGAGCTGTCCGGGCACGGAATCCGCGAGTTCTGCAACATCACGACCGTATGGCACGGAGCGTGAGGGTTCCGGGGCTACGATCCCCTTTGTGAACCGCGAAGTGACTCTGCCTCTGATCGTCGACGACCGCGGTACCTTGCAGGTGGCCGCGGCCGACGTGAGCAAGCTGCTCCGCACGGTGGGCGGGAGGTGGCTGCGTCTCGTCGAGGCCGGGCAGGAGGGGCTGGACGAGGACACGGTGGCCGCGCTGACCATTGAGCTGGCCAAGCTGGCCGACCGGATCGATGTGGCGTGCATCGCGCACAGCAGCGGGGCCGGTTCGTAGCCCCGTTCCCACCGCCTTGACCTGCTCGTTCTTCTCCGGAGCGGACATACCGTGTCGCCTGGACGGAGTAACTCGGCGAGAGATCGCGGGCCTCCGGGGTGATCGTGGGTTTACACCTCCTCGGAGGTGCACCACCTTCTGACCGGGGCCAAGAGCCTTCCGGACGGCGAAAGCAGGCACGGTTCATGGCGACTTTGTGCAGACCCTCGGTGTCCGTTCCAGAACACGTGATCACGATGGAAGAGACGCTGGAGCTGGCACGCTCCCGCCACGCGGACCATCCCCAACTTCCGCTGGCCCTCCGGCTGATCGAGAACACCGGAGTGCGCACCCGGCACATCGTGCAGCCCATTGAGGAGACCCTCAAGCACCCCGGGTTCGAGACACGCAACAAGATCTACGAGGCCGAGGCCAAGGCCCGCGTCCCGGCGGTCGTGCAACAGGCGCTCGACGACGCCCAGGTGCTCACCGGCGACATCGACGTGATCATCTACGTGTCGTGCACGGGCTTCATGATGCCCTCGCTCACGGCCTGGCTGATCAACGAGATGGGCTTCTCCAGCAACACCCGTCAGATCCCCATAGCCCAGCTGGGCTGCGCGGCCGGCGGGGCGGCGATCAACCGCGCCCACGACTTCTGCATGGCCTACCCCGAGGGCAACGTGCTGATCGTGGCCTGCGAGTTCTGCTCGCTGTGCTACCAGCCCACCGACCTCGGCGTGGGATCGCTGCTGTCCAACGGCCTGTTCGGCGACGGCATCGCCGCCGCCGTGGTCCGCGGCCGCGGCGGCACGGGCGTGAAACTGGAGCGCAACGGCTCGTACCTGATCCCCAAGACCGAGGACTGGATCTCGTACGACGTCCGGGCCACCGGATTCCACTTCCTGCTGGACAAGCGGGTGCCCGGCACCATGGAGCCGCTCGCGCCGGCCCTGCACGAGCTGGCGGGCGCCCACGGCTGGGACGCCTCCGACCTGGACTTCTACATCATCCACGCCGGCGGCCCCCGCATTCTCGACGACCTCAGCAAGTTCCTTCAGGTCGATCCGCACGCCTTCCGGTTCAGCCGGGCCACCCTCACCGAGTACGGCAACATCGCCAGCGCGGTCGTCCTGGACGCACTGCGCAGGCTCTTCGACGAGGGCGGCGCCGAGCACCGGGCGCGCGGGCTGCTCGCCGGGTTCGGACCCGGCATCACCGCGGAGATGTCCGTGGGCCGCTGGCAGATCGACGAGGCGGCGTGAGACCACGGTGACCGCGACCGAGGGCTTGCTGGTGCCGCCGGGCCACGGCCGGGTGGTCCAGACACCCGCCCAGCACGTGACGTTCAAGGTCACCGGCTCGCACTCCCGGATGGCCTCCACCTTCGAGGTGCTCGTCCCGCCCGGCTTCGACGTGGGCGCCCATGTGCACACCCGCAGCGAGGAGTTGTTCTACGTGCTCGAAGGCGAGCTGGACGTACTCGCCTTCGAGCCCCGCGTCCGGACCCCCGACAACTGGCAGAAGTGGGAGTCCAGTTCAGGCAACCGGGTGGTCCGGGCGACGCCGGGCACGGTCATCGTCGTACCACCCGGCTGCCCACACGCGTTCGCGAATCCGACGGAGACCCCGGCGAAGATGTTCTTCCAGGCGTCCCCGCCCCCGGATCACGAGAGGTACTTCGAGGAACTGCTGGAGATCCTCCGCGACGGGGGCCCACCGGATCACGAGGCGATCGAGAAACTGAGGGCGAGATACGACATCGAGCAACTCACACCTTTGAAACACCGGTGAGAACATACGCCTTAGGGGTGCGGGGCTGTGTCGATGCGCGGCTCCACCGCACCCCGCGTACTACCGGATGGACATCCCAGACACCGTACGAGCAATCACCAGCCGCTGAATCTCACTGGTCCCCTCGAAGATCGTGTAAATGGCGGCATCGCGATGCATCCGCTCCACCGGGTACTCCCTGGTGTACCCGTTGCCACCCAGGATCTGCACAGCCTGCGCAGTCACCTTCTTGGCCGTCTCACTGGCGAACAGCTTCGACATCGACCCCTCGGCAGCCGTGAACGGCTTCCCGTTGATCGCCATCCAGGACGCCCGCCACACCAGCAGCCGCGCCGCGTCGATCGACGTCCGCATGTCCGCGAGCTGGAACGCCACGCCCTGGTTGTCGATGATCGGGCGGCCGAACTGCTCGCGCGTCATCGCGTAGTCGAGAGCGACCTCGTACGCGGCCCGGGCGGTGCCGACCGCCATCGCCCCGACGGCCGGCCGGCTCGCCTCGAACGTCGCCATCGCCGCGTTCTTCACCCGCTCACCGCCGGAGGCCTTCGCCTTCTCCCGGGCCCGCGCCAGCCGCTCGTCCAGCTTCTCCTTGCCGCCGAGCAGGCAGGACCGGGGGACGCGGACGTTGTCGAGGACGACCTCGGCGGTGTGCGAGGCGCGGATGCCGTGCTTCTTGAACTTCTGCCCCTGGGACAGCCCCGGCGTGTTCGGCGGGACGATGAAGGAGGCGTGGCCCTTGGAGCCCAGCTCGGGGTCGACGACCGCGACGACCACATGGACGTTGGCGATGCCGCCGTTGGTCGCCCAGGTCTTCGTGCCGTTGATCACCCACTCGTCCTTGGCCTCGTCGTACACCGCACGCGTACGCATGGACGCCACGTCGGAGCCGGCGTCGGGCTCGGAGGAGCAGAACGCGGCTACCTTGACATCGTTGGCATCCCCGTACATCTGGGGGATCCAGGTGCCGATCTGCTCCTCGGTGCCGTTGGCCAGCACGCCCACCGCCGCGAGGCCGGTGCCGACGATCGACAGGGCGATGCCGGCGTCGCCCCAGAACAGCTCCTCCATGGCCATCGGGATGCCGAGGCCGGTGGGGTCGAAGTACTGCTGCGCGTAGAAGTCGAGGGAGTAGATGCCGACCTTCGCGGCCTCCTGGATGACCGGCCAGGGAGTGTCCTCACGCTCGTCCCATTCGGCGGCCGCGGGGCGGATGACGTCGGCGGCGAAGCCGTGCAGCCAGTCCCGGACCTCCTTCTGTTCGTCGTTGAGCTCCATGGTGAACTCGGCCATGTCCCCTCCAGTGGCGCACAGTGCGTGTTACTTGCGGTAACAGCAGTCTGTTACCCATGGGTAGGAAAAGTCAACTGACGACGACTCCTCGGCAGCCCGTTCGAGGTACCGGCCGCGTTGAGTGTTAGTTTGCGCTGGCGTCACCGATTCAGCACGGGTGGGGAGAGCTCATGGACACCACGCAGCGGACCGAGCAGCAGCGGTCCGCCGACCGCCGACGGCGCGAGCTGCTGGAGGCCGCCGACCGAGTGGTCCTGCGGGACGGTCCGCAGGCCTCGATGAATGCCATCGCCGCGGAGGCGGGCATCACCAAGCCGATCCTTTATCGCCACTTCGGCGACAAGGGCGGGTTGTACGCGGCGCTGGCCAAGCGGCACACGGACGCGCTGCTGGACTCACTGCGGGCCGCGCTGGACGCTCCGGCGGAGCGGCGTGAGCGGGTCGAGGCAACCCTGGACACCTACCTCGCGGCGATCGAGGCGCGGCCTCAGGTGTATCGGTTCCTGATGCATCCGGCGGAGGGGTCGCCGGGGGATCAGGGGTTCGACGTGGGGAAGCACTCGGCGCCGTTGTTGCGGCGGATGGGTGAGGAGTTGGCCCAGGTGATCGAGGAACGGTTGGATCTCGGGCCGGGGAGTCAGCAGTTGGCCCGGGTGTGGGGGCATGGGATCGTCGGGATGATGCATGCCGCCGGGGACTGGTGGTTGGGGGAACGGCCTTGTTCTCGGGGCGAGTTGGTGCGGAGTCTGGCCGACCTGCTGTGGGGTCGTCTTGCGGCTGCGGGTGACAAGGTGGGGGGTCCGGGATTCTGACGGCTGTGTGTCGTCTGCGGGTGGTGGGGGCTGGTCGCGCCCACACGGCGGAGCCGCATATCGATACAGCCCCGCGCCCCTGAGGGACGTGCGGTTCACCGGCGCCATGAGGCTCTCGCCACCTGTCGCATCAGGCGTCTGTGGCGCCAGCCCTGCACACGGTCCGCGTACACCCGGCCCTCAAGGTGGTCGCACTCGTGCTGTAGGCAGCGGGCGAAGAAGCCCGTGCCGTGGATCCTGATCGGTTCCCCGGTCAGCGTCACGCCCTCCACCACCGCGTGGTCGTAGCGCTCCGTCCCTGCCTCCAGGCCCGGCAGGGACAGGCAGCCCTCCGGGCCTCGGACCACCACGCCGTCCGTCTCCACCAGGCGTGGGTTGACCACGTGGCCCAGGTGACGTACGTCATCGTCGTCGGGGCAGTCGTAGACGAACACCCGCAACGGCTCGCCGATCTGGTTGGCCGCCAGGCCGACCCCGTTCGCGGCGTACATCGTCGCGAACAAGTCCTCCACCAAATCCGCCAGTCCGCCGCCGAAGTCGGTTACCTCCCGGCAGGGCTCGTGCAGCGCGGGGTCGCCGAGCAGGGTGAGAGGCCGGACGCGCCCGTGGGCGCCCGGGATCGAGCCGTGTCGCATGACCGCAAGGGTACGGTTCCCTTCGGTCCACGTCCGCCGCGCAGGCGCGGGCCGCGATTCGGGCAGGTGAGTGGATCTCGATAGGCTGAGGCCTCACCACGTTGCCGGATGCTACGGCGCGGCGCGTACGCAAGGAGGATCGAGAACTGATGGCAGGCAACTCGGACCCGCTCTCGCCGCGGGCCAAGCTGGCCGTGACCGCGGGCAAGGCCGTCGCCGCGGCATCGCGCGCGGCGGGACGCGGCAGCGGTTCGGTGATCGGTGGCCGGGTGGCCCTCAAACTCGACCCCGACCTCCTCGCCCGGCTCGCCCAGAACCTGGACGTGGTCCTGGTGTCGGCGACCAACGGCAAGACCACGACCACCCGGCTCATCGCCGAGGCGCTGCGCGCCGCCGGCCCCGTGGTGTCCAACGCGCTCGGCGCCAACATGCCCGCCGGCATCACCTCGGCGCTGGCCGGGAGCTCGGACGCCAAGTTCGGTGTCATCGAGGTGGACGAGAAGTACCTCGCAGGGGTGGCGCGGGACACCGACCCGAAGTGCATCGCGCTGCTGAACCTCTCCCGGGACCAGCTCGACCGCGCCGCCGAGACCCGGATGCTCGCCGAGAACTGGCGTGAGGGCCTCGCCGGGACGAAGGCCGTGGTCGTCGCCAACGCGGACGACCCGCTGGTGGTGTGGGCGGCATCGTCCTCCCCCAACGTGATCTGGGTCGCCGCCGGGCAGATGTGGAAGGACGACGCCTGGTCCTGCCCGTCCTGCGGCGGTGTGATGCAGCGCCCCGGCGACGACTGGTTCTGCGGCGAGTGCGGCTTCCGCCGGCCGACGCCGAGCTGGGCGCTCTCCGGCGACCACGTCCTCGACCCGCACGGCTCCGCCTGGCCGATCCACCTCCAGCTGCCGGGCCGCGCCAACAAGGCCAACGCCACCTCCTCGGCCGCCGTCGCCGCCGTGTTCGGCGTGCCGCCGCAGGTCGCCCTGGAGCGGATGTACCAGGTGCAGGCCGTGGCCGGACGGTATGACGTGGTGCAGTTCATGCAGCGCGATCTGCGGCTGCTGCTCGCCAAGAACCCGGCCGGCTGGCTGGAGACGTTCTCCCTCATCGACCCGCCGCCGACCCCGGTGATCCTGTCCGTGAACGCGCGCTCCGCCGACGGTACGGACACCTCCTGGCTGTGGGACGTCGACTACACACGGCTGACCGGCCACCCGATCTTCGTCATCGGCGACCGCAGGCTCGACCTCGCGGTGCGCCTGGAGGTGGCCAACCAGCACTTCCAGGTCTGCGAGAGCCTCGACCAGGCGGTGCAGTCGGCCCCGCCGGGCCGGATCGAGGTCATCGCCAACTACACCGCGTTCCAGGACCTGCGCCGCCGCGTCGGCAACTGACAAGACTTCAGGGGACTTTCGTGAGCGACAACCAACTGCGGATCGTCTGGATCTACCCGGACCTGCTCAGCACGTACGGCGACCAGGGCAACGTCCTCGTCGTGGAGCGCCGGGCCCGGCAGCGCGGCCTGGACGTGGCCCGGCTCGACGTGCGCAGTGACCAGCCGATCCCGACGTCCGGCGACATCTACCTGATCGGCGGCGGCGAGGACCGCCCGCAGCGGCTCGCCGCCGAACGGCTGCGCCGGGACGGCGGTCTGCACCGGGCCGTGGAGAACGGCGCGATCGTGTTCTCGGTGTGCGCCGGCTACCAGATCCTCGGCCACGAGTTCATCAACGACCTCGGCCAGCGCGAGCCCGGCCTCGGCCTGCTGGACGTGGTCTCGGTGCGCGGCGAGGGCGCACGGTG
Source organism: Streptomyces spinoverrucosus (assembly GCF_015712165.1). NCBI lineage: Bacteria > Bacillati > Actinomycetota > Actinomycetes > Kitasatosporales > Streptomycetaceae > Streptomyces > Streptomyces spinoverrucosus. The sequence continues at coordinate 447,141 of NZ_JADPZX010000002.1, forward strand.
CGTCGGCGACGTACTCGGCGACATCGACCAGCGCCTGGGCCTGCCTCCGCTGACCGGTTTCGAGAACCACCAGGGGGTCACCCACCTCGGCCCGACCGCCCGTCCCCTCGCCCGGGTGCGGTTCGGCAACGGCAACGGCACGGGCGACGGCACGGAGGGCGCGTACAACGACACGGTGTTCGGTACGTACATGCACGGCCCGGTGCTGGCCCGCAACCCGCAGATCGCCGACCTGCTGCTGAAGCTGGCGCTCGACGTGAACGCGCTGCCGCCGACCGACGACCGCTGGTACGAGGCGCTGCGCGACGAGCGCATCGCGGCGGCGCAGCAGCAGCCCGCGTAAAGCGGTTCACCGGCGGTTCAGCGCCGCTTGAGGAGCCCGTCTGACGGACCGTCCGCACAGGTGAGCGGGGTCGTCCAGCAGGCGGACGCACGCTTCGGTCCCGCCCCCCGGTGCCGCTAGGGTGGCGGGGATCGAGCCGGACAGCGTGGTCCGGATCCGGCCCACGTCGAGAAGGTATTTCGGGCTATGCGCATTGGTGTCCTCACGTCCGGCGGCGACTGCCCCGGCCTGAACGCCGTCATCCGGTCCGTCGTGCACCGTGCCGTCGCCGACCACGGCGACGAGGTCATCGGTTTCCGCGACGGCTGGAAAGGCCTCCTGGAGTGCGACTACCTCAAGCTCGACCTGGACGCGGTGGGCGGCATCCTGGCCCGCGGCGGCACCATCCTCGGTTCCTCCCGGGTCCGTCCCGAGCATCTGCGGGACGGCGTGGAGCGGGCCAAGGGGCATGTCCAGGAGCTCGGCCTGGACGCGATCATCCCGATCGGCGGTGAGGGCACGCTCAAGGCGGCCCGGCTGCTGTCGGACGGCGGGCTGCCCATCGTGGGCGTGCCCAAGACCATCGACAACGACATCGCCGTCACCGATGTGACGTTCGGCTTCGACACCGCCGTGACCGTCGCGACCGAGGCGCTGGACCGGCTGAAGACCACCGCCGAGTCGCATCAGCGGGTGCTGATCGTGGAGGTCATGGGCCGGCACACCGGGTGGATCGCGCTGCACTCGGGCATGGCGGCCGGCGCCCACGCCATCGTCGTACCCGAACGGCCCTTCGACATCGAGGAGCTGACCGCGAAGGTCGGCGAGCGGTTCGAGGCCGGGAAGCGCTTTGCGATCGTCGTGGTGGCCGAGGGGGCCAAGCCGCGGCCCGGGACGATGGTGTTCGACGAGGGCGGCAAGGACATCTACGGGCATGAGCGGTTCGCCGGGGTTGCGCGGCAGCTGTCCGTCGAGCTGGAGGAGCGGCTCGGGAAGGAGGCGCGGCCGGTGATTCTCGGGCACGTGCAGCGGGGTGGTACGCCTACGGCCTATGACCGGGTGCTGGCGACTCGGTTCGGGTGGCATGCGGTGGAGGCCGCGCATCGGGGGGAGTTCGGGAAGATGACCGCGCTGAACGGGACCGAGATTGTGATGGTGCCGTTGGCTGAGGCGGTCGAGACGTTGAAGACGGTGCCGGATTCTCGTTACGCCGAAGCGGAGTGTGTTCTTTAGGCGTCCGGCGGGTGCGGGTGGATTGTGGTTGCTCGCGCAGTTCCCCGCGCCCCTGAGGGCGTGCAGTCACCCCGGTCGTAAGTGTGGTCGGACGCGGTTCTAGTCTTGGGGCGGACGTAAACGTACAACCCCCACGAATCAGGAGCCGTTGCATGGATCACAGCGGGCACGGCATGACCATGGACTTGCCGCCGTTCACGCTGGGGCGGGGGCTGCAGTGGTCGGCGGAGCCGTTCTTTCTCGTGGCCTGCCTGCTGGCGCTCGGGCTCTACGGGTGGGGTGTCGTGCGGCTGCGGCGGCGCGGGGACGCGTGGCCGGTCGGGCGGACCGTGTCCTTCGTCGCCGGTGTGCTGACCATCGGGCTGATGATGTGCACCAAGCTGAACGACTACGGCATGGTCATGTTCAGCGTGCACATGGTGCAGCACATGGTGATCAGCATGCTGTCGCCGATCCTGATCCTGCTCGGCGGTCCGATCACGCTCGCGCTGCGCGCCCTGCCGCCGGCCGCCCGCGGCCACAAGGGGCCGCGGGAGCTGCTGCTGGCGCTGCTGCACAGCCGGTACATGCGGATCATCACGCACCCGGCGTTCACGATCCCGCTGTTCATCGCCAGCCTCTACGCGCTGTACTTCACGCCCATCTTCGACTTCCTCATGGGCTCCAAGCCGGGACACATCGCGATGATGGTGCACTTCCTCGCCACCGGACTGGTGTTCTTCTGGCCGATCATCGGTGTGGACCCGGGGCCGCACCGGCCCGGCCATCTGATGCGGATGCTGGAGCTGTTCGCGGGGATGCCGTTCCACGCGTTCTTCGGCATCGCCCTGATGATGGCCTCGACGCCGATGGTCGACACCTACGCCGACCCGCCCGCCTCGCTCGGCATCGACGCGCTCGCCGACCAGAACGCGGCCGGGGGCATCGCCTGGGCGTTCAGTGAGATCCCGTCCGTGCTGGTGCTGATCGCGCTGCTGTTCCAGTGGTATGCCTCGGACCAGCGGCAGGCGCGGCGCAAGGACCGGGCCGCCGACCGCGACGGCGACAAGGAACTCGAGGCATACAACGCCTATTTGGCCTCACTGAACGCACGCAGCCGCTGACCTGCTTTTCCGGGCAGTTCCTTTCAGTAGCATGAAACGCGTCGGGGGAACCGCCGGGGGGAGCGGTGATGGCTTTTCGCGTGTTCATGTGCAGGGTGGGGAAATCGGCGGTCCGGAGGATCGCGATCCTGCTGGTTTTTCTGGTGGCGGCGAGTGGATGCGATCGCGACGCACCTTTGTTCGCGGTCCGGGCCGTCGCCGTCGGAGTTCCGTCACTCGCACCTTTCTTCGACGAGAGGTCGAGGCTCGGCCAGGACGCCGATCTCCGCTCCCGCCCCGCGCCCGGCGGGGTGCAGCGGGGTGACACGCCGGGCTTGTACGGCGGTACGAGCGAGCCGCGGATCTGTGATGTCGGGCGACTGAAGGAATTCCTCACGGATCCCAGGAATCACCGCAGGGCACAGGCCTGGGCTGCCGCGCTCGACATCACGGTCGCCCGGATTCCCGCTTATCTCGATCGGCTCACACCGGTTCTTCTACGGACCGACACACTTGTGAAGAACCACGACTACAAGAAGGGAAAGGCCGTTCCCTTCAACGCCCTGCTCCAGGCCGGAAACGCGATTCTGGTCGACGAACAGGGACTTCCCGCCGTCAAGTGCTCCTGCGGAAATCCGCTGCGGCTCTTCGAGGGCGACACCGGCAGGGTTTCCGTCCGGTTCGAGGACGGCAACCGGAAGTGGAAGGGATACGACCGGGCTTCCGTGGTGGCCGTGCGGCCCGCCACACGGAAACTGGAGCGGATCGCGCTCGTCGACGTCGAGGATCCGGATCGCGGGATCATCCGCCCGGTCGGGACGGCGGGCGACGACGACGTCGACTTCGACACGCGCAGGCCGCGCACGGTGCCCGACCTCACGGGGACGACGTTCGGCCGGGCGAGCGGGCTGCTGGCCGACGCGGGGCTGGCGGCGGCGTACGAGGGGAGCGGGTGGCCGCCGGACGACGCCCGGGTGACGGCCTCGGATCCGCCGGCGGGGACCCGGCTGCGGTTCGGGGAGTACGTGACGCTGAGTGCGGCCGGGGTGACGAGTGGCGGGGCGACCACTCCCCCGGATCCGGGCTCGTCGACATCGCGGCCGACCGCATCGCAACCGACTGCATCGCAGCCGACGCGGGATCCGTCGCCCTCGCCGTCGGCCTCCACGCCGTCGGCCTCCACGCCGTCGTCACCGCCGCCGACCGGCGAACCACCGACCAGCCAGGCGCCGACGCCCGAGCCGCCCACCAGCGGTCCCCCGATCACCCAGGCGCCCACCTCCGAACCGCCACCCCCGACCACGACCGCACCCCCGACGAGCGACCCACCCCCCGAGACCAGCGAGCCCCCGCAGGTGACCAGCGCACCCCCGGAGCTCACATCCCCTCCCCCCGCACCGCCACCGAGCACCACCTCCCCACGACCACCGAACCCACGGCAAGCGCCACGACGTGAACAGCCCACAGGGAGTCACCGCATGACTTCTGGATCACCGACGTCGGGAGTGGGCCGGGTCATCGCCGGCCGTTATCTGCTGCTGCACCGGCTCGGCAGCGGCGGCATGGGCCATGTGTGGCTCGCGCACGACCAGAGACTGGCCTGCGAGGTCGCGCTCAAGGAGATCGTGTTCCGCGATCCGGCCGAGGCCGGTCAGGAGCGGGAGGCCCGGGTCGCCCGGGCCCGCGCCGAGGCCCGGCACGCGGCGGGGCTGCGCGGTCATCCGCATGTCGTGACCGTGCACGACGTGCTGGAGCACGAGGGCCTGCCGTGGATCGTGATGGAGTACGTGGCCGGCGCCGTCGACCTGCGTGATCTGGTCGCACGGCGCGGCCCGCTCGCCCCGGCGGAGTGCGCCCGCATCGGGCTGGCCGTGCTGGACGCCCTGACCGCCGGACACGAGCGGGGTGTCCTGCACCGGGACGTGAAACCGGCGAACATCCTGCTGGCGCCCGACCGCGCGGGGGCGCCGTACGGGCGCGTCCTGCTCACCGACTACGGCATCTCCGTGCAGCCGGGCGGTGGGGAGCCGCGCTACACGCTCGCGTCCGCGCTGGTGGGGACGGCGGGCTATCTGGCGCCGGAGCGGGCGGGCGGCGGGCCGCCCACGCCCGCCGCCGATCTGTTCTCGCTGGGCTGCACGCTGTACCACGCCGTCGAGGGCCGCGGCCCCTTCGAGCGGGAGTCACCCTTGGCGGAGCTCACCGCGGTGGTCACGGACGAACCGCGGCCGCCGTTGCGCGCGGGCGCGCTGGAGCCCGTACTGCGGGCGCTGCTCGTGAAGGATCCGGTACGGCGGATCGCGGCGCCGGAGGCGGAGTCCGCGCTGGCGCGGATCGTGACGCCGCACGGTGACGGGGCCGTGCGGACCCAGACGGATCTCGGTTCGCAGCCCCACTGGGCAGCGGCGTCGGCGCTGCCACCTGTGACGGGACGCCGTCGGCGCACCCGGCCCCGGGCCTTGGACGCCGTGGTCGCCGGTGGGCTCGGGCTGGTGCTGGCGCTGGGCGGGGTCTGGTCCGCGCTGGCCGACCGGGCGGAGGGCAGTGCCGGCACGGCTGCGGCGCCGTACGGCGAGATCGTGGGGCTCACGCGGCCGCTGCGGGACGGCGACTGTGTGCTCGCCGACTGGCCCGGGCCGCGTTTCACCGGCACGCCCCGGCTGGCGCTGGACCCGACGTGCCGGGACAAGGCGCCCGACGGGCAGGTCATGGGCTTCGTGGAGGCGGCGTCGGCGGAGGAGGCGGGCCAGGTGGCGGCGGCCCGGTGCGAGGAGGTGACGCGGGAGGACCGGGAGCGGCTGGCGGACGTGCGTGGCTTCGCCGTCGTGCCGACGCGCGCCGGGTTCGAGGCGGCCGGGCGGCGGGCCGCCTGTCTGGTGCTGGGCGGGCACGGGCCGGTGTACGGGCCGCTGGGCGGCCATCGGCGGCTGGGGGCGGCGTTCGCGGACACGGCGACCATGCAGCGGCGGGACTGCCTGGACGCCCGTTCCAACCGGGACGTCCGGCTGGCCTCCTGCGAGGGCTCGTACGACGAACAGGTGCTCGGTTTCACCCGGCTCGATGCGGGACTCACGCTCACCCAGGCGCGTACCCGCTCGGACGCGGCGTGCGCGCGGGACGTGGCGCCCGCCGACTACGGATTCGATCCTTCCGTCTACGAGGCCGGGTCCTGGACGAGCGAGGGCTCCTGGAATTCCGGCACTCATTTCGTCGTCTGCACCGTGCGGAAGCAGAACGGGGGCACCATGGGAGGGGACGAACCATGAGGAGGGTGTTGCGATGCCCGGTTCTACGGACGGTTCTACGAAAGCGATGGGGGTGCTCACCGTCGGCGGACTCGTCGTGGTGACCGCCTACACGGTGGCGCTCGGCAGCAACGGCTGGCTGTGGTTCGGCTGGGTCGTGCTGGGCCTGATCACCCTCGGGATGGTGGCCACCCGCAGCACCTGAGGCGTTTCACTCGCGGGTGAGCCGCCCCGCCGAGTGCACCCCCGGCTGGTACTTCGGCAGCCGGGCGGTGACCTTCATGCCCGCGCCGACGGCGGTCTCGATGACGAGGCCGTAGTCGTCGCCGTAGACCTGCCGGAGCCGGTCGTCGACGTTGGACAGCCCGATGCCGCCCGACGGGCTGACCTCCCCGGCGAGGATGCGGCGCAGCAGGTCGGGGTCCATTCCGGCGCCGTCGTCCTCGATCACCACGAGGGCCTCGGCGCCGGTGTCCTGGGCGGTGATGCTGATGTGGCACTTGTCGGCCTTGCCTTCGAGGCCGTGTTTGACGGCGTTCTCGACGAGCGGCTGGAGGCACAGGAAGGGGAGGGCGACCGGCAGTACCTCGGGGGCGATCTGGAGCGTGACGGAGAGGCGGTCGCCGAAGCGGGCCCGGACGAGCGCCAAGTAGTGGTCGATGGCGTGGAGTTCGTCGGCGAGGGTGGTGAAGTCGCCGTGCCGGCGGAACGAGTAGCGGGTGAAGTCGGCGAACTCCAGGAGCAGTTCGCGGGCGCGTTCGGGGTCCGTGCGGACGAACGAGGCGATCACCGCGAGCGAGTTGAAGATGAAGTGCGGGGAGATCTGGGCGCGCAGGGCCTTGATCTCGGCCTCGATGAGGCGGGTGCGGGACTGGTCCAGGTCGGCGAGTTCGAGTTGGACGGAGACCCAGCGGGCCACCTCACCGGCGGCGCGGACGAGGACGGCGGACTCGCGGGGCGCGCAGGCCACGAGGGCGCCGTGCACGCGGTCGTCGACCGTGAGGGGGGCGACCACGGCCCAGCGGACGGGGCAGTCGGGGGCGTCGCAGGTCAGGGGGAAGGCTTCGCCGCGGCCGGTCTCCAGGGGGCCGGTGAGGCGTTCCATGACCTCGGCGCGGTGATGGCCGCCCACACCGTCCCAGGCGAGGACGTGGGTGTCGTCGGTGAGGCACAGGGCGTCGGTGCCGAGCAGTGAGCGCAGCCTGCGGGCGGACTTGCGGGCCGTCTCCTCGGTGAGGCCGGCCCGCAGCGGGGGTGCGGCGAGGGACGCGGTGTGCAGGGTCTGGAAGGTGGCGTGCTCGACCGGGGTACCGAGACCGCCGAGGCTCTCGGGGCGGGCGGTACGTCGGCCGAGCCAGAAGCCCGCGGCGAGCAGCGGGAGCACGGCGACACAGAGCCCGGCGACGAAACCGCTCATGCCGCCGCCTCTCCCGGGCCGTCGCCCGCCCTCCGCAGACTGGCCCGCGCGTGCGCCGGGCCGACCAGGCGATCGCCCGTGGCCGTCCTGTCCGGCGGCAGCATCGGTCCAACGTCCGTCGGCCCTCGGCGGGACTCGTTCATGCCTTCACCTCCGCCCGTACTTCCTCCGGCAGATGGAACCGCGCCAGGATCGCCGCCGTCCCCGCCGGGACCCGGCTCGGGGTCGCCAGCGACACCAGGATCATCGTGAGGAAGCCCAGCGGCACCGACCACAGCGCGGGCCAGGCGAGCAGGGCGTGCAGCGGGCCCGCGCCGGGGAAGTCCGCCATGGTCGCGGCCACCGCCAGGAACGCCGAACCGCCGCCCACCAGCATCCCCGCCGCCGCACCGGGCGGAGTCAGCCGCCGCCACCAGATGCCGAGCACGAGCAGCGGGCAGAAGGACGACGCCGACACGGCGAAGGCCAGCCCCACCGAGTCCGCCACCGGCAGCCCGCCCACCAGCACGCTCGCCGCGAGCGGCGCGGCCATCGCGAGGACCGTGCCGAGCCGGAAGTGCCGCACGCCCCGCGCGGGCAGGACGTCCTGGGTGAGCACGCCCGCCACCGCCATGGTCAGCCCGGACGCCGTGGACAGGAACGCCGCGAAGGCCCCGCCCGCCACCAGCGCGCCGAGCAGGTCGCCGCCGACGCCCCCGATCATGCGCTCCGGCAGCAGCAGGACCGCCGCGTCCGCGTCGCCGGTGAGGGTGAGCTCGGGGGCGTAGATGCGGCCGAGGGCGCCGTACACCGGCGGCAGCAGGTAGAAGCCGCCGATCAGGGCGAGCACGGCGACCGTCGTGCGGCGGGCGGCGACTCCGTGCGGGCTGGTGTAGAAGCGGACGACGACGTGCGGCAGGCCCATGGTGCCGAGGAAGGTGGCGAGGATCAGCCCATAGGTGGCGTACAGCGGGCGTTCCGCACGGCTCTCGGCCCGCGACGGTGACATCCCGCCGCCGCTCGCGGAGTCGGCCCTGGGGACGGGGGTGCCCTTGTCGAAGGTGAGGCGGGTGCTCTGTTCGATGCGGTGGGTGCCGGCGGGCAGGTCGAGCCGCTGCTCCTCGTACGAGCGTCCGTCGACCGTGCCGCTGACCGTCACCGTCAGCGGGCTGTCGAGCCTGAGGTCGAGGGTGTCGTCGACGCGGACGACCCGCTGTTCGCGGAAGGCGGCCGGTTCGTCGAAGGCGTCGCGGGGGGCGCCGTCGCCCTGCCAGGCGAGGACGAGGAACAGGGCGGGGACCAGGAGGGCGGTGAGCTTGAGCCAGTACTGGAAGGCCTGCACGAACGTGATGCTGCGCATGCCGCCCGCCGCGACGATCGCGGTCACGACGACGGCGACGATGATCCCGCCGAGCGAGTCGGGCGCATCGGTCAGGACGGTCAACGTCAGCCCCGCGCCCTGCAGTTGGGGCAGCAGGTACAGCCAGCCGACGCCGACGACGAAGGCGCCGGCGAGCCGTCGTACCGCCGGGGAGGCGAGGCGGGCCTCGGCGAAGTCGGGCAGCGTGTAGGCGCCGGAGCGGCGGAGCGGGGCGGCGACGAACACGAGGAGCACCAGGTACCCGGCCGTGTAGCCGACCGGGTACCAGAGCATGTCCGGTCCCTGGACGAGGACCAGTCCCGCGATGCCCAGGAAGGACGCGGCGGAGAGGTACTCGCCGCTGATCGCGGCGGCGTTCAGGCGGGGGCCGACGGTGCGGGAGGCGACGTAGAAGTCGGAGGTGGTCCGGGATATCCGCAGGCCGAAGGCGCCGACGAGGACGGTCGCCAGGACGACGAGGGCGACGGCGGGGACGGCGTATCCGGAGTACACGGGACCAGGTCCTCAGCGGTCCTCGACCAGGCGGACGAAGTCCCGTTCGTTGCGTTCGGCGCGGCTGACGTACCAGCGGGCCAGCAGCACCAGGGGCGCGTACAGGCAGAAGCCGAGGACCAGCCACTCCAGCCGGCGGGCGTCGGGGGCGGTCGCGAACACCAGGGGCAGGGGGCCGACGAGCAGGACCAGGATCGCGAACACCGTGAGCGCGGCGCGCAGTTGGGTGCGCATCAGGGAGCGGACGTAGGTGTGGCCGAGGGTGGTCTGCTCGTCGATCTCGGTGCGCGGGCGGTAGTAGCCAAAGGCGCGGCCGGTGCGGCGGGGTGGGCCGGTGACGACGACGCGGCGTTCGGTGGGCTCCGGGGGCACGGTCACGACCTCCTCATGAGCAGGTCCCGCAGCTCGCGGGCGTGGCGGCGGCTGACCTGGAGTTCCTCGGTGCCGACCAGGACACTGACCGTGCCGGCGTCCAGTCGGAGCTCGCCGATGTGGCGCAGGGCGACCAGGTGGCGGCGGTGGATGCGGACGAAGCCGCGGGAGCGCCAGCGGTCCTCCAGGGTGGACAGCGGGATGCGGACCAGGTGGCTGCCCTTGCCGGTGTGCAGTCGGGCGTAGTCGCCCTGGGCCTCGACGTGGGTGATGTCGTCGACGGCGACGAAACGGGTGACGCCGCCGAGTTCGACGGGGATGTGGTCGGGGTCGGGCTCGTGCACGGGGATGCGCGGGGCGGTGCCGCGCTGCTCGGCGGCCCGGCGTACGGCTTCGGCGAGGCGTTCCTTGCGGACCGGTTTGAGGACGTAGTCGACCGCCTTGAGGTCGAAGGCCTGGACGGCGAAGTCCTCGTGCGCGGTGACGAACACGACCAGCGGGGGCCGGGCGAACCCGGTGAGCAGGCGGGCCAGGTCGAGGCCGTCGAGGCCGGGCATGTTGATGTCGAGGAAGACGACGTCGATGGCGTCGGGTCCGTCCGGTCCGGACTCCAGGGCGCGGGTGATCCGGCGCAGCGCCTCGGTCGCGTCGCCGGCGCCCTCGGCGCTGCCGATCCGCGGATCCGCGTTCAGCAGGTACACGAGTTCCTCGAGGGAGGGGCGTTCGTCGTCGACAGCCAGGGCGCGCAGCATGAACGTGGAGTCTAGGGGCGATTCGTACGCCTGCACACGGGCCGGACGTGGACGTATGCGCTGGATACAGTGCCGTTATGAACAGCAGGGCGGCGTCCTTCGACGAACTCGACCGGAAGATCATCACCGCGTTGATGGCGAACTCCCGGACGAGTTTCGCCGAGATCGGCGCGGCGATCGGGCTGTCCTCGACGGCCGTGAAGCGCCGGGTGGACCGGCTGCGGGAGACCGGCGTGATCACCGGGTTCACGGCGACCGTGGAGCCGTCGGCGCTGGGCTGGCGTACCGAGGCGTACGTCGAGGTGTACTGCGAGGGCGCGGCGCCGCCCCGCAGGCTGGCGGAGGTGGTGCGCGGGTATCCCGAGATCACGGCGGCGATGACGGTGACCGGCGGCGCGGACGCGCTGCTGCACGTGCGGGCGCGGGACGTGGAGCACTTCGAGGAGGTGCTGGAGCGGATCCGTACGGAGCCGTTCATCCGCAAGACGATCAGCGTGATGGTGCTGTCGCATCTGATCCCGGAGAGTCCGGAGGCGGGTGCGAGCCACCCCGCGCCGGAGCGCGCACCAGACGTGCGTTGAGGCGGAAAACTACGCAGCGATCCTGCGCGGACACGCAGCTTTTGTTTCTTGTCGGGCGTCTGCCCCGTTCCTACCGTGGTGTCACCCCCAGTCGACACCGCAGGAAGCGGAGGGACCCCTCTGTGTCCGAGACCCGTGTGCCGCGCCGGCGGCGCTTCCTCGTCTGCGAACCCAGACACTTCGCCGTGCAGTACGCGATCAACCCCTGGATGGACCCCGACGTCCGGGTCGACGTCGATCTCGCCCAGGAGCAGTGGCGGACGCTGATCCGCGCCTACGAGGACCACGGTCACACGGTCGAGACCGTGCCGCCGGTGCCCGGTCTGCCGGACATGGTCTTCGCCGCCAACGCGGCGGTCGTCGTCGACGGCCGCGTCTTCGGTTCCCTCTTCCACGCGCCGGAGCGGCGCCCCGAGTCCGGTTACTACGACACCTGGTTCAAGGCGGCGGGCTTCGACGTCTACCGCCCGGAGAACGTGTGCGAGGGCGAGGGCGACCTCGTCCCGACGGGCCGGTACGTGCTGGCCGGCACCGGTTTCCGCACCACCCGGGAGGCGCATCGCGAGGTGCAGGAGTTCCTCGGGGTGCCGGTGATCTCCCTGACCCTGGTGGACCCGTACTTCTACCACCTCGACACGGCGCTGTTCGTGCTCGACGAGGAGAACATCGCGTACTACCCGGACGCGTTCTCGCCCGGCAGCCGCGAGGTGCTCGCGCGGCTGTACCCGGACGCGGTGCTCGGCACCCGCCAGGACGCGATGGTGTTCGGGCTGAACTCCGTCTCCGACGGACGCCACGTCTTCGTCTCGCCCCGCGCCGAGGGCCTCGCCGCGCAGCTGGACGACCGCGGTTACGTGCCCGTCCCCGTGGATCTGTCGGAGTTCTACAAGGCCGGTGGGGGCATCAAGTGCTGCACTCAGGAGATTCGGGAGATCCGTTCATGACCGCACCCGCCCGTACCCGCGACTCCGCCGAGCTGATCCGCGCCGAGGAGCCGGTGCTCGCGCACAACTACCACCCGCTGCCGGTGGTCGTGGCCCGTGCCGAGGGCACCTGGGTGGAGGACGTCGAGGGCCGCCGCTACCTCGACATGCTGGCCGGCTACTCGGCCCTCAACTTCGGCCACCGCCACCCCGCCCTGATCGACGCGGCCCACCACCAGCTGGACCGGCTGACCCTGACCTCCCGGGCCTTCCACAACGACCGGCTCGCCGAGTTCGCCGAGCGGCTCGCCGAGCTGACCGGCCTGGACATGGTGCTGCCCATGAACACCGGCGCGGAGGCGGTCGAGAGCGGCATCAAGGTGGCCCGCAAATGGGCGTACGACGTGAAGGGCGTCCCCGCCGACCGGGCGACGATCGTGGTCGCGGCGGAGAACTTCCACGGCCGCACCACGACGATCGTGAGCTTCTCCACGGACGAGACGGCGCGGGCGGGGTTCGGCCCGTTCACACCGGGCTTCCGGATCGTGCCGTACAACGACCTCGCCGCGCTGGAGGCGGCTGTCGACGAGACGACCGCGGCAGTGCTGATCGAGCCGATCCAGGGCGAGGCGGGCGTGCTCATCCCGTCCGACGGCTATCTGGCCGGCGTGCGGGAGCTGACGCGGCGCGAGGGGTGCCTGTTCATCGCGGACGAGATCCAGTCGGGGCTCGGCCGTACGGGGCGGACACTCGCCGTCGAGCACGAGGGCGTCGTCCCCGATGTGCTGCTGCTCGGCAAGGCGCTGGGCGGGGGCATCGTGCCGGTGTCGGCGGTGGTCGCGCGCCGGGAGGTGCTCGGGGTGCTGCGGCCGGGTGAGCACGGTTCGACGTTCGGCGGCAACCCGCTGGCCGCCGCGGTCGGCACGGCGGTGGTCGAGCTGCTGGAGACGGGCGAGTTCCAGCGCCGGGCCGCTGAGCTGGGTGTGGAGCTCCGGGAGGGCCTTGAGGGGCTGGTCGGCAAGGGCGTCGTCGGCTTCCGGGCGCGGGGGCTGTGGGCGGGGGTCGACATCGACCCGGCGATCGGCACCGGGCGGGAGATCAGCGAACGCCTGATGCGTGAGGGCGTACTGGTCAAGGACACGCACGGCTCCACGATCCGCCTCGCGCCGCCGCTGACCGTCACGGCCGAGGAGCTGCGGTCGGCGGTTGGGGCGTTGGGGGCGGTGTTGGGGCAGGCCTGACGCGATGCCACCACGACCGCCCGCCCCCTCCCCCCGGCGGGCGGTCCCCCCACGCGGCAGCGCCGCCCCCGCAGGGGTGAAGATGGGGGCAAGAGGTGGTAGACCACTCTCAGCGACAGAGAGGTCAACCGTGGGCACATCCGAGGAGCGCGACGTCGACCGTCGGCGGTTCGACGTGGCGGACGCCGCTCCCGTGCTGCTCGACGCCCAGGGCGTGGTGACGAGCTGGACCAGGGACGCCCAGCGCCTGCTGGGGTACGCCCCCGCCGACGCCGTCGGCCGCGGCGTCGGCGAGCTGCTGATCCCCGAGGACGCGCCGCGCGTGCCGGAGCTGGTCGAGCGGTGCCGCAGGGACGGCGGCTGGGCGGGCCTGCTCACGGCCCGGCGCGAGGACGGGGTGCCGGTCCGGATGATGGTCCGGATCACCTCGGCGCTGGAGACGCGGGGCCCGTCCCGCTGGCTGGTGCTGATGTCGGAGCTGGCCGATGCCCCCGGGTGGGACATGAGCCGCCCCATGCTGGAACAGATGGTGGCCCGCTCCCCCGTCGGCATAGCGATCGTCGACACGAACCTGCGTTACGTCTGGTCGAACGCCGCCCTCGCCCAGTTCGGCGGTGGCCCGCCCAGCCACCGGCTGGGGCTGCGGCTCGCGGACATCCAGCCCGGCCTGGACTCCGAGTCGATCGAGGCGCAGATGCTGCACGTCCTCGCGACCGGCGAGTCGGTCGTCGACTTCGAGCACGTGGGCCACGTGCGGGCCGCCCCGTTCCGCGAGACCGCGCACATGATGTCGTTCACCCGGCTCGACGACGGCCACGGCCACCCCATGGGCGTGTACTACACCGTCGTCGACATCAGCGACCGGCACCGGGCCCGCCAGCGCCTTGCCCTGCTCGACCGGGCCGGCGAGCGCATCGGCCGCACCCTGGACATCACGCGGACCGCGCAGGAGCTGGCCGACGTGGCGGTGCCGGAGCTCGCCGACTTCGTGACCGTCGACCTCCTGGAGTCGGTGCTGCGCGGCGCGGAACCGGAATCCGGTCCGCCGCGCGACACGGACCGGGTGCGGCTGCGCCGCGTGGGTCACCGTTCGCTCGACCGGTCCGTCCCGGAGGCCGTCGTCGGGATCGGTGACGTGGCCTCGTACCTGGCCGGTTCGCCGCCGATCCGCAGCCTGGCAACGGGCACTTCCTGGTGCGAGGCCCGGCTGGACCCGCTCGCCGAGGAGTGGGCCGCCGAAGCGCGCGACGGCCGGCGGTCCATCTTCCTGGAGCTGGGCCTGCACAGCGCGATGATCGTGCCGATCCGTGCACGGGGTGTCACCCTGGGCATCACCACCCTCTTCCGGCGCCGCCGCCACGAGCCGTTCGACGAGGGCGACCTGAGCCTGGCCGAGGACCTCGTCTCCCGGGCGGCCGTGTGTGTGGACAACGCCCGGCGCTACACCCGCGAGCGGAACGCGGCCCTGGTGCTGCAGCGCAGCCTGTTGCCGCACCGGCTGCCGCAGCAGCAGGCCGTGGAGGTGACGGCCTGCTATCGGCCCGCCGACGAGCTGACCGGCCTCGGCGGGGACTGGTACGACCTGATCCCGCTGTCGGGGGCGCGCGTCGCCCTTGTGGTGGGCGAGGTCGCGGGGCACGGCATCCACGCGGCGGCGGCCATGGGGCGGCTGCGGACCGCCGTACGCACCCTCGCGGCGCTGGACCTGCCGCCGGAGGAGGTGCTCGCACACCTCGACGACCTGGTGGCCCGGGGCGCGCCCGAGGAGGGGGTCGTACCGGACGCGGGCGGGACCGAGAGCAGCCAGTGCGGGCCGCAGGGGGACGAGGCGGACAGCTCTCAGGCCGTCGGTTCCGGTTGCCTGTACGTCGTCTACGACCCGGTCGACGGCCGGTGCACGGTGGCCGCCGCCGGGCATCCCCCGCCGGCGCTGATCGGCCCGGACGGCAAGGTCACGTTCGTGGAGGTGCCGCAGGGGGCGCCCCTCGGCGTGGGCGGGCCGCCGTTCGAGTCGGTGGAGGTCAGGCCGGCCGAGGGCAGCACGTTCGTGCTGTACACCGACGGGCTGCTGGCCAGTGGCGACGAGGTCTGGGCGGTCGACGTGAGCCGGGACCGGCTGCGCGGTGCGCTGGAGCGGCCCGCGCCCTCGCTGGACGAGCGCTGCCGGGCGGTCGTCGACGCGCTGGTGCCCGCCCGCCCGCACGACGACGTGGCCCTGATCATGGCCCGCACCCGGCTGCTCGACGCCGACCAGGTGGCGAGCTGGGAGCTGCCCACCGATCCGGCCGTGGTCGCCGACGCCCGCAAGACGGCCTGCCGGCAGCTGTCGGAGTGGGGGCTCGACGAGCTGGCCTTCACCACCGAGCTGGTGGTGAGCGAGCTGGTCACCAACGCCATCCGGCACGCCACCGGCCCGATCCGGCTGCGGCTGATCAGGGCGGGCACGCTGGCCTGCGAGGTGTTCGACGGCGGCGCCACCGCGCCGCATCTGCGCCATCCGCGCACCACCGACGAGGGCGGGCGCGGGCTGCTGCTGGTCTCGCAGCTCACCCAGCGGTGGGGCACCCGCTTCGTCCCCGACGGCAAGGTCATCTGGGCGGAGCAGTCGCTGACCGGCTTTCCGGACTGACGCGGAAGGTCCGTTTCCGCCGGGCGTGGAAAACTGGTGGGACAGCGGTGGTGAGGCGGCAGCCATGAAGGATGCGGCGATCGACTACGAGGCGGTGTTCCAGGCCCTGCCGGGCATGGTCGCGCTGTTCACGCCCGAGCTGGTGTACGCGGACGCCAGCGAGGAGTTCCTGCGCATGACCGGGCGCCGCCGGGAGGATCTCGTCGGCCGCCATCTGTTCGACGTCTTCCCGGACAACCCCAACGACCCCGGCGCGACCGGCGTGCGCAATCTGAAGGCCTCGCTGTGCCGGGTGCTGGCCGGCGCCGAACGGGACGCCATGGCCATGCAGCGGTACGACCTGGAGTGCCCCGACCGGCCCGGGCAGTGGGAGGAGCGGTACTGGAGCCCCGTCAACGCGCCGGTCTTCGGCCCGGACGGGAAGGTCGCGCTGCTGGTGAGCCGGGTCCAGGAGGTCACCGAGCTGGTCCAGGCGCGCGGCGACCGCGGCGGGAGCAGGGCCCGGGTGCTGGAGGCCGAGCTGTACTCCCGCGCCCGCGAACTGCAGGAGCTCAACGAGCGGCTGCGTCTGGCGCACGCCCGGGAACGCGAGGTGGCGCTGGCGCTCCAGAAGGCGATGCTGCCCGCCCGCCGGCAGGCGGGCCACCAACGGGCGGCCGTGCGCTATCGGCCGGCGGTCGGCACGCTGCACGTGTGCGGGGACTGGTACGACATGGTCGACCTGGTGGGCGGCAACCGGATCGGCGTCTCGGTCGGCGACGTGGTCGGGCACGGTCTGGCCGCCGCGGGCGTGATGGGCCAGCTGCGCAGCGCGCTGAGCGCGGCCTCCCGGGTGGCGGAGGGACCGGCCCAGGCGCTCGACGTGCTGGGGCGGTACGCCCATGTCGTCGACGGTGCCGAGTCGGCCACGGCCGTGACGACGTTCATCGACTGCGACCGGCTGACCATCACCTACAGCAGCGCGGGTCATCTGCCACCGGTGCTGGTGCACCCCGACGGGCGCCCGGAGTTCCTCGACCGGGCCACCGATCCGCCGCTGGACGCCCGCCCCGACCCGCGGCCCCGCCCGCAGGCCGACACCACGTTCACCTCCGGCGCCACCCTCGCGCTGTACACCGACGGGCTGGTCGAACGCCGGCACGAGGACATCGACAAGGGCCTGACCCGCCTCGCCGAATCCCTCGTCCGGCACCGGGACGCGGATCCCGAGGAGCTGGCGGACGCCGTCCTGCTGGAACTCCTCCCGCCGGGCGGCGCGACCGACGACACGGCGCTGGTCATCGTGCGGCTCTGACGGTCAGGTTCCCAGTCTGCGCGCCAGGTCGCGCAGGTCCTTGCCGATCGACGAACGCACCTGCCGGGCCATGACGGGCGCGGCCATTCGGTAGAAGCCTCCGGCGTCGCCCCGCACCCGGATCCGGGCCAGCGTGCCGTCGGGGTGCGGGTCGAAGGAGTAGGTGACGTGCATGGGCAGCGGCCCCGCGACGGACACCATGTCCAGCAGCCGCGGCGGGTCGTACGCCGCGACGCGCAGGACGTAGTCGATCCGCCGCCCGAGGAAACGGGCCGTACGCGTCACCTCGGCGCCGACGCCGAAGCCGCCCGTGTCCGCCTCTCGGGTCAGCTCCGCCGTACGGATGCCCTGCGTCCACTCGTGGTCGTGACGCCAGTCCATGGCGTACCCGGCGACACGCTCGGGCGGCAGCCCGATGACGCGCTCCGCCGTCACGTCGATGGTCATGCCGGTCTCCGGGGTGTCTCGGCGGACGGTCAGCTCCACTCAGGATCCCGGCCACTGGCACCGAGCGCGCGGTGCAGAGCGGGGGCGTCGGCCGGCACGGGCACGGCCGGGCCGTAGCCCCCGTTGGTCCGGGCCTGCTCGGCGATCTGCTCGACCACGCCGAGCACGGCCTGCCCCGTACCGGCCCCGAGGGTGAACGGCCGGCCGGTGGCGCGCGCCAGGTCCCAGCCGTGCAGGGCGAGTTCCTCCAGCGTGACCGACGCGGCGAGGGCGGCGGGCATCTCACCGGGCCCGAAGTGCGTGCTGCCTTCGTACGCCGCCGGTTCGGCCCAGGCGGACGCGGCCAGCTCGGCCGCCTCGGCCACGGCGGCCGGCGACATCGCCGAAGGGCCGACGTCCTCCTGCGGCTCCTTGCGCGCCGCCCGCGCGGAGGACAGCAGGGTGCCGCCGAGGTGGTCGAGCAGCTCCGCGACGGTGAACTTCTCGCACGGCGTGCGGTCGGCCAGCTGCTCGGCACGGACGCCGGAGGTCAGGGCGACGACGGCGTAGGCGCACTCCCGGATGGCGGGGGGGATGGTGTTCATGGGTTCTGTCTCCTTTGTCTGAGTGACCCACGTTGCTTTAGTCGACACTAAAATGAACCCGCCGCGAAGCGCAAACTGTAGCGGCGACTAAAATGACGGGCATGGATGCGGTACGGGCGGTCGCCGAGCCCCGGCGGCGGGAGATTCTGCGGCTGGTGTGGGACGCGGAGCTGTCCGCGGGTGAGATCGCCGAGCGGTTCGACGTCACCTTCGGGGCCGTCTCCCAGCACCTCAAGGTGCTGCGGGACTCCGGCCTGGTTACGCTGCGCCAGGACGGCAGGAAACGCTTCTACCGGGCGGACCGCGAGGCCCTGGGCCCGCTGGCCGACTATCTGCAGTCGATGTGGGCCGCGAAACTCGACACGTTGGCCGGGCTGGCCGAAGCCGCAGCGGCGGCCGAGCGTTCGCGGCAGGACGAAGGGCAGGGATCGTGAACGCGAACGTGGTCACCGTGGAGCGGCGCATCGCCGCCCGGCCGGAAACGGTGTTCTCCTTCTTCACCGACCGGGACAAGTGGCTGGCCTGGATGGGCAAGGACGGCGAGTTCACGTTCGAGCCCGGCGGTGCCTACCGCACCAACGTCACCGGCGAGAACGTCGCCGAGGGCCGCTTCGTCGAGATCGACCCGCCCAAGCGGCTGGTCTTCACCTGGGGCTGGGCCGAGGGCGGGATGCCGATTCCGCCGGGCTCGACGACGGTCGAGATCACCCTGGAACCGGTGCCCGAGGGCACCCTGCTCCGCCTGGTCCACAGCGGCCTGCCCTCGCCCGAGGCGTCCGCCGCCCACGAGGAGGGCTGGACGCACTACACCGACCGGCTGGCCGTCGTCGCGACGGGCGGCGATCCGGGGCGCGACGACTGGGCGTGAGCCCGGGAGCCACCCCATGACCGGGCCGGGGCCGTACGCCGGCCCCGGCCCCGCACGCGTTAGGGCTTACGGCTTGCGCGCCACCGCCCCGTACATGGCGATGTCCTCGTCCCGGATCCCCTGCTCGCCCGTGCCGTCCGGGTGCCACTTGTGGACCTGGACGATGCCGGGTTCGACGAGTTCCAGACCGTCGAAGAACTCGTGGGCCTCGTCGATGGTGCGCAGTCGCATCGGCATGTTGCGGGCGGCGTACTCGCGGGCGACGCGGCCCACCTCCTCCGGCGCGAACTCGGCGGTGCCGATGGACATCGCCAGATAGCTTCCCGAGGGCAGGGGCTCCAGCAGGCGGCGGACGATGCCGACGGCGTCGTCCTCGTCGAGGATGAAGTGGACGATCGCGATCACGGTGAGCGCCACCGGCTGCGTGAGGTCCAGGGTCTCGCGCAGTTCGGGGGCGTCCAGGATGCTGCCGGGGTCGCGGAAGTCGGCCTCGATGTACGAGGTACGGCCCTCGGGGGTGCTGGCCAGCAGGCCCTGGGAGAGGGTGAGGACGATGGGGTCGTTGTCGACGTAGACGACGCGCGACTCGGGCGCCACCGCCTGGGCGATCTCGTGAAGGTTGGGCGAGGTGGGGATGCCGGTGCCGATGTCGAGGAACTGGCGCACGCCCGCCTCCTCGGCGAGCCGGCGCACGGCGCGGTTCATCCAGTCGCGGTTGGCCCGCATGTGGATGGGCAGGGCGGGCCACTCCCCGGACATGGCGTCGCCCGCCTCCTTGTCCGCGGGGTAGTAGTCCTTGCCGCCCAGGATGTAGTCGTAGATCCGCGCCGAGTGCGCGTTCTCGGTGTCGATGCGCTCGGCCGGCCATCCGTTGTCAGGCAACGCCGTGTCTCCCATTCGGGTCGGGGGTCTGTGGGGAAGGTCTGTGGGGAACGCTCAGCAAGAGCAAGGTGGTTGACCGCAGGTCAGAGCAGGAAGTCGGCCTCACCCGCCTTCACGCCCGTGAGGAAGCTCGACACCTCCAGGGGCGTGAAGACCAGGGCCGGCCCCTCGGGGTCGGTCGACTGGCGGACGGCGACCCGCCCGTCGTCGAGTTTCAGTACCTCCACGCAGGCGCCTCCGGCGTCGTCGCTCCACGGCTTGGACCAGCCGCGTGCGCCCAGTTCGGGGGCCGGCATGCCGTTGCGTATGGGGTGGTGCACGTCAGAGCTCCTTGCGAATCGCGCCGAGGTGGGCCTCGGTCTTGCCGGCGGGCGCCGCCTGGGCGCCCAGCCGGTCCAGGGCCTCGCGATACACCACGACGTCGTCGCTCTTGTCCAGGTAGACGGCGCCCACCAGGCCGTTGAGATAGACGATGTCGGGCAGTTCGCGCGCCCGGAACCGGAAGAGGTGGAACGCGCCCGCCCGCATCGCCGGGTGCGGCCCGTTCGCGAACCGCATGATCTGCAGGGTCACATGCGGCAGCCGGTTCACCTCGATCAGATGGTCGACCTGCGCGCGCATCACGTCCGCGCCGCCGACCGGCCAGCGCAGCACGGTCTCGTCCATCACGACCCACAGCCGCGGCGGCGCCGCACGGGTGAGCAGTTCCTGGCGCCGCATCCGCAGCGCCACCCGACGCTCGGTCGCCTCGGCAGCGGCGTGCGGATTGCCGGCGCCGAGCAGGGCCCGGGCGTAGCGCTCCGTCTGCAGCAGGCCGTGCACGAACTGGTTCTCGTAGGCGCGGATCTGCAACGCCGCCTGCTCCAGACTCAGATACGCGGCGAACCAGTCCGGCAGGACGTCACGGTAGGTGTGCCACCAGCCGCGCTTGTTGGCCTCCCGGACCGACTTCAGGAACGTGTCGATCTCCTGCTGGTCCGTCACGCCGTAGATCTGGAGCAGTTTCTCGGCGTCCGGGAGCCGGAGCCGGGCCACCTTGGCGGCCTCCATCCGGCGGATCGTGGAGTGACTGACACCGATGGCCGCGCCCGCCTGCTCGTACGTCAGTCCGGCCCGGGTGCGCAGCTCCTCCAGCTGTCTGCCGAGGATCATGCGCAGCACGGAGGGGGCGCCGCCCCAGTCGGTTTCCGCGGTCACGCCCCACCCCCTCACGCCGTCAGCTCCGGGGCCACCGTCTCATCCACGGCCACCGTCTCACGCGGTCAGTTTCAGAGTGCCATTCGATCATTTTCCGGCTGGAGCAGCATGCACTTGGCCAAGTGCAAATTTCAACTTGCCGCTTGCGAGGGGTTGTCGGCGGGTGCCACAGTGGACTCACTGTCCCCGGCCCGACGAACGCCGGGACGGACCGGTCCAGTTGGGGGAGACCGGGCCGCAACTCGCCGTTCTCAGACGCGGGTTGTCATAGGACGCACATGGCAGACGAAAGGCGTACGGCGATGGCTCCGCCCTCCCTCCCCCACCCGCTGGACCGACTGCCCGGGAACGAACTCCCCGACCGCCTGCCCACCGCACGACAGGCCCTCCGCCTGTCCGGCGCCGATCCCTTCGGCCGACTGCCCGGCTCGGAGCACACGCTCCGGGCGCCGTCGAAGGCGACGCGCTCCCCCCAGTCACCCGGGGGCGAGTTCACCGGTCGACTCCCTGGGCCGAGAGGCCTCGACCGGCTCGCCTCCGGGGACCAGCCCGCCCACCGGGCCCACACGTTCGTCCTGCCGGCGGCCCCGGAGTCGGTGGCCGCCGCCCGCCGCACCGTGCGCGAGACGCTGACCTCGTGGCACACCCGCCCCGACGACCTCGACAACGCCGTCCTCGTGACCTCCGAGCTCGTCACCAACGCGGTCACCCACTCGGGCAGCGAGCGGATCGTGTGCCGGCTGCACAGCACCGGGGACCGGCTGCGCATCGAGGTCGAGGACCAGAACCTCGGACCCACCCTCCCGGTGTCCCGGCAGGCCTGCCCCGACGACCAGAACGGCCGCGGGCTCCTCCTGGTCGAGGCCGTCTGCGACGACTGGGGAGTGCGGCCCGCCCCGAACCGCTCCGGACGCGTCGTCTGGGCCGACCTGACGACGCCCCACCACCGACCCGCCCCCGCCGCACCCCCCGCCCGGCCCGTCCCCCACTCGGCCGAAGGATCCGTCCCCCATGCTCCGACCGCACAGCCCTGACCCGCACCCGCCCCGCCGCACGGCGACGCTCCACCCCACGCCCGTCCGGCGCGACCACCCCCGGCTCCCGATCCCCCCACAGCTCCTCACGCCCCTCGGACACGACGCCGTGGGCACCCCTCGGGAACACGGCGAGAGCATCCGTGACTCCCTCCCCCGCGTCGGCTGTGTCTTCGCCGACGACCGGCACTGGTGGTGGATCGTCCCGTCCGGCTCCCACATCGGCATCACCTGGCCGCCGAGCACCGCGTACGCGATCGGTTCCGGGATGCGCGACCCGTCCTGGACCGCCACCCGCCCGAAACCGGGCACGACCCATCCGCGCCTGATCCACGCCCCCGTGGACGGCTCGCCGTACACCCCGCCGATACCGCTGTACTTCCTCACGTGCCGGCTCACCGGCAGCAGCCCGCGCTGGTCGCTCGGCGCCACCGGCTGAACCGCCCCGGGACGGCCCACTCCCTCGGGTCGTACCGGTTTCCCCCCATCCCGCCCGCGCCTACACTGACACCTCACGACGTGCTGGTTGACCTGCGAGAACGCCGCGGTGCGCCGAACCGACGGAGTGAGGAGCCACCCGTTGTTCTACTACCTGCTCAAATACGTCCTTCTCGGGCCGCTGCTCAGACTGGTCTTCCGACCTCGGATCGAGGGCCTGGAGCACGTGCCGTCCTCGGGCGCGGCGATCGTCGCGGGCAACCATCTGTCGTTCTCGGACCATTTCCTGATGCCGGCGATCCTCAAGCGCCGGATCACCTTCCTCGCGAAGGCCGAGTACTTCACCGGCCCCGGGATCAAGGGCCGGCTGACGGCCGCCTTCTTCCGCAGCGCCGGGCAGATCCCGGTCGACCGCTCCGGAAAGGACGCCGGCCAGGCCGCGATCCGCGAGGGTCTCGGGGTGCTGCGCAAGGGCGAACTGCTCGGCATCTACCCGGAGGGCACCCGCTCGCACGACGGCCGCCTCTACAAGGGCAAGGTCGGTGTCGCGGTGATGGCCCTCAAGGCCGGGGTCCCGGTCGTCCCGTGCGCGATGATCGGCACCTTCGAGGCCCAGCCGCCGGGCAAGGTCGTCCCGCGTATCCACCCCGTGGTCATCCGCTTCGGCGAACCCCTCGACTTCTCCCGCTACGCCGGCATGGAGAACGAGAAGGCCGTCCTGCGCGCCATCACCGACGAGATCATGTACGCCATCCTGACGCTGTCCGAGCAGGAGTACGTCGACCAGTACGCGGCCGTCGTGAAGGCGGAGACGGCGCCGAAGGCGGACCAGCGGGAGCGCCGGTTCCGCCGGATGCCGCTCAGCTGACCTCTGCGACGCCGAATGGAGAAGGGCGGCCGGCTGATGCGCCGGCCGCCCCTGGAACCGTATGAGCGCCGGTTACGGCTTGGGCGTGGCGTGCGGGGCGCAGGTCACGTCCTTGGAGTCGAGCTCGCCCTGGAGCAGATAGGCGTCCACCCGGTCGTTGACGCAGGAGTTGACCAGCCCGGTCACACCGTGCGACCCGGCGTCCTTCTCGGTGATGAGCCGCGAGCCCTTGAACCGCTTGTGCAGCTCAACGGCTCCCTCGTACGGCGTCGCAGCGTCCCGCTCGGCCTGGACGATCAGCACCGGTGGCAGCCCCTTGCCGGTCCTCACGTCCAGCGGGGTGTTCTGCTTGACGGGCCAGGTGGCGCACGGCAGGTTCAGCCAGGCGTTGGCCCACGTCATGAACGGGTGGTCGCGGTGCAGCCGGGTGTTGTCGCGGTCCCACTTCCGCCAGCTGGTGGGCCACTTGGCGTCGGCGCACTCGACGGCGGTGTAGACGGCGTTGCCGTTCTCGGCGGAGGCGTTGCCCGCGGTGTCGGACAGGTCGGGGGCGGCCGCGTCGACGAGGGCCTGGGTGTCACCGGCGACGTACTTGCTGAACACGGTGGCGACCGGCACCCACGAGGAGTCGTAGTACGGGGCGCTCTGGAAGAAGCCGATCAGCTCCGCCGGACCGACCACGCCGCCGATGGGGTTCTTCTTCGCGGTGGCCCGCAGCTGAAGCCACTTGTCCTGGACCTCGGCGCGGGTGCCGCCCAGGTGGAAGGTGGCGTCGTTCTTGGCGACCCAGTCCTGCCAGTCCTGCCAGCGGGTCTCGAAGGCGACGTCCTGGTCCAGGTTGGCCTGGTACCAGATCTTCTCCCGCGACGGGTTGACGACGCTGTCGACGACCATCCGGCGGACGTGGCCAGGGAAGAGGGTGCCGTAGACCGCGCCGAGGTAGGTGCCGTAGGAGACGCCGAGGAAGTTGAGCTGCTTCTCGCCGAGCGCGGCGCGGATGACGTCCAGGTCGCGTGCGGTGTTCGGCGTCGTCATGTGGGGCAGCATCTCGCCGCTGCGCTCGTAGCAGCCCTCGGCGTACTCGCGGGCCAGCTTCCGCTGGGCGCGCTTGTCGGCCTCGGAGTCGGGCACCGGGTCCAGCTTGGGCGCCTTGACGAACTCCTGCGGGTCGACGCAGGAGATGGGCGCCGACTTGCCGACGCCTCGCGGGTCGAAGCCCACGAAGTCGTAGGCCTTGGCCACCTTCGCCCAGACCGCGTTGTTGGTGGTGACCCGGCGCGGGAAGCGCAGCCCGGAGCCGCCGGGGCCACCCGGGTTGTAGACGAGGGCACCGAGGCGCTCGTCCTCGGTGCCGGTGTTGCCGATGCGGTCGACGGCGAGCTTGATCTGCTTGCCGTAGGGCTTGGCGTAGTCGAGCGGCACGGAGACCCAGCCGCACTGGATCGGCTTCTCCAGCCCCCAGTCGGCGGGGCAGTCCTGCCAGTCGATCCCGGCCTGGGCGGCGCGGGCCGCGGCGACCTCGACGCCCCAGGCCTCGCGGTCCTGACCGTGGCGGGCCTGGTCGGGGCTCGCGCTGGCGGTGGGCGCGGCCACCGCGCCGGCTATCAGGGTCGCCGCGACGAGCAGTCCGGCCGAACCGACCGCCGCCGTCCGCCTCTTCGGTCTGATGTCCCTCAAGTGGGGCCTCCCGTACACCGTTTTGATGAGTACGGGTGATCCTGTCCGCTGTGAGGTCGCTGAGAACAGGGGCGGTCGGCCTTCTTTGCCAATCCGATAACCGGAGAGGCAAGTTCGGTGAACGGATCGTTACGCGAACGAGGCCAACGCCTCGTCCAGCAGCCGCCGCAGGCGCAGCGCGTCCCGCGCGACAACGGTCACCAGCGCCGCGGGCCCGGCCAGCGGCATGACCGCGGCACCTTCCCCGAGTACTCGCGCCGGCACCGGCCGCTCCGCGAACTCCGGGCGCACTACGACCAGTTGACCGACGGCACGGTGGCCGCCGAGCCCGGCGGGACCGTCCCAGCCGCCCGGCGCGCCCGGGCCGCAGGACAGTTCCTGGTCGAGGACGGTCCGTCCGGCGATCCGTACGGACAGACGGCTGGTGAGCCGCCCCGGTTCCTCACCGGCCCGGCCGAGCACCTGCTCCTCGCGCAGGACGAGACGCGCGGTCGGTCCGAGGTCGGCCCGGGTGTGCACCCGCAGCTCGCTGCCGTACGCGGCGATCAACTGCTCGGGCAGCCAGTGCAGTTCGCCGCCGTCGGCCACGGTGAGACGGACGTCGTAGCGGGCCTCGCCCTTCGCCTGGCCGGGCAGCGCGAGGGTGGCGGCGGCCGATCCGAGGTGCAGCCGGGCCCCGTCCTCCACCCCGGCCTCGACCGTGAAGTGGTCGCCGCCGAGGGGGCCGCTCATCGCGCCGACCAGCATCACCCGGGCCTCGTCGGCGCTCCCGCGCGTCCGGCGCGGCGCCAGCGGGCCCTCCCCCGCCAGGACGGGCAGGGCCGTGGCGCCACGTCCGTCGGGGCGGGCGAGGATGCGGGCGGTGGCGCGTACCCCGGTGGTCGTCGCGCTCATGCCGTCCACGCGGCGAGCTGCGCACGCACCCAGTCGGCCACGTCCCGCACGCCGCTCTCGCCGCGCAGCGACTGGAAGACGACGGGCAGTTCGGCCCGCTGGGCCTTGGCGTCGGCGGCCATCCGGGCGAGGTCGGAGCCGACGTACGGGGCGAGGTCGGTCTTGTTGACGACGAGCAGGTCGGCGGTGGTGACGCCGGGTCCGCCCTTGCGCGGGATGTCGTCTCCGCCGGCCACGTCGATGACGAAGATCTGCGCGTCGACGAGGCCCTTGGAGAAGGTGGCGGTGAGGTTGTCCCCGCCGGACTCGACCAGGATCAGGTCCAGCGGCCCGACCTCGTCCTCCAGGTCCTCGACCGCTTCGAGGTTGGCGGAGATGTCGTCCCGGATCGCGGTGTGCGGGCAGGCCCCGGTCTCCACGGCGGTGATCCGCTCCGGCGGCAGCACGGCCTCCCGCAACAGGAACTCGGCGTCCTCGCGCGTGTAGATGTCGTTGGTGACGACGGCCAGCGACAGCTCGTCGCGCAGGACCCGGCAGAGCGCGGCGACGGTGGCGGTCTTCCCGGACCCCACGGGCCCCCCGAGCCCCACCCGCAAAGCCCGACGCCGACCGTCGGGACGGTGGGCGCAGGCGCTGACGGCGGGGGTGTCGCGGTGGGAATGGTCAAGGTGCATCGCAAGGGCTCCTTTGAAGCGGGCGGGGCCATACAGCCCGTCCGGCGTTTGAGGACGAGGCCGTCCAGGCCGATCGGGGGTCCAGGGGGCAGCGCCCCCTGGCGGGGTCGAAGGGGCGGAGCCCCTGGAGGACGGGAAGGGTAGGGGTGGCGGGGGCGAGAAAGACTCAGGACGCGAACAACCGCACCCCCCACCCGGCATGCACCTCCGCCCCGATCTCCAGCAAGGGCCCAGAAGCCGCGGGCAAAGCGTCAACCCCCTCGTCGACAACCGCCCGCGCCACCTCCACCGCCCGATCCGCGACCCGATCCACCTCCGACGCCAGCCGCGCCAGCACCCCCGTCGCGTCGAACGGATCCAGACTCAGCAACCGCACCGTCGCACTGGCCGGCCCACTCACACTCTCGTACGCCGCACAGTAAGCGGCATCGGCAGCCCCCAGCCCCGCCGCACGCGCCACGACCCCGAGCACCACCGGCTGATGCGCCCCCTTGGGGAACTCCCGTGCCACGTCGTCCAGTTCAGCCGACGGCCAGGTGGCCCGCGCGGCCCGCAGCAACTGCCGCCCCAGCCTGCGCGCCGCGAGCCGCAGCGCCGGAGACGGCGTCCGCGCATCGGCCGCCGCGTCCAGCTCCCCAGGATCGACGCCGAGCGCCGCCGCCGCGGCGAGGGCGGCCGACACCAGACCCGCCGTGTGCAACCGGCCCCGGCAGAAGTCCTCCAGGCTCGCCGCGTCCGTGACCCGCCCCGCCTTCACCGCGGCCTCGGCCCCGCCGGAGTGCGCGTGCCCTCCGGCGGGAAACCGGCCGTCGGCCAGGACGAGAAGCGCCGCTCGTGACATCACAGCACCTCAGAAGAGGAAGTAGCGCTGGGCCATGGGCAGTTCGGCGGCCGGAGTCGCCTCGACGAGCTCCCCGTCGATGTGCACGGCGAAGCTGTCGGGGTCGATGCGCACATCGGGCCGGGCGTCGTTCTCGCGCATGTCCGCCTTGGTCACCCCGCGCGTCGACTCGATGGCGACGAACCGCTTCCCGAGCCCCAGCCGCTCCGGCAGCCCGTCCTCGACGGCGAGCGGCGCCACGAAGTTGAACGAGTTGGACCCCGGCGCCCGCCCGATCGCCCCGTACATCGGCCGGGGCAGGATCGGCTGCGGCGTCGGAATGGACGCGTTGGCGTCGCCCATCTGCGCGTACGCGATCTGCCCGCCCTTGAGTACGAGTTGCGGCTTGACGCCGAAGAAGGCGGGATCCCACAGCACCAGATCCGCCAGCTTCCCGGTCTCCACGGACCCGACCTCACGCGCGAGCCCCTGGGCCAGCGCCGGGTTGATCGTGTACTTGGCGACATAGCGACGTACCCGGCGGTTGTCCGCCTGCCCGTCACCGGGCAGCGCCCCGCGCCGCCGCTTCATCACATGCGCGGTCTGCCAGGTCCGCATGACGACCTCGCCGACCCGGCCCATGGCCTGCGAGTCCGACGAGATGATCGAGATCGCGCCCAGGTCGTGCAGTATGTCCTCCGCGCCGATCGTGGACGGCCGGATGCGCGACTCGGCGAAGGCCAGATCCTCCGGCACCGCCGGATTGAGGTGGTGGCACACCATCAGCATGTCGAGGTGTTCCTCGGCGGTGTTGACGGTGAAAGGCCGCGTCGGATTCGTCGAACTCGGCAGCACGTGCGACTCGGAGACGACGGTCATGATGTCCGGCGCGTGCCCGCCGCCCGCGCCCTCGGTGTGGTACGCGTGGATGCCGCGCCCGCCGATCGCCGCGAGCGTGTCCCCCACGAAACCGGCCTCGTTCAGCGTGTCCGTGTGGATGGCGACCTGGATGCCGGTCTGCTCGGCGACGGTCAGCGAGGCGTCGATGACGGCCGGGGTGGAGCCCCAGTCCTCGTGCAGCTTCAGGCCGAGGGCGCCGCCGCGGATCTGGGACAGCATCGCCTCGTGGGAGACGGTGTTTCCCTTGCCGAGGAAGCCGATGTTGAGCGGGTACTGCTCCATCGCCTCAAGCATCCGGGCCAGATGCCAGGGTCCGGGAGTGACGGTGGTCGCCTTGGAGCCCTCGGCCGGTCCGGTGCCGCCGCCGACGAGGGTCGTGATGCCCGCGGCCAGCGCCTCGTCGGCGATCTGCGGGCAGATGAAGTGGACGTGGGCGTCGATGGCCCCGGCAGTCAGGATCCGCCCGTTGCCCGCGATGACCTCGGTCTCCGGTCCGACGACCAGCTCCGGATGCACTCCGTCCATGGTGTCCGGGTTGCCCGCCTTGCCGATCCCGGTGATCCGGCCGTCGCGGATCCCGACGTCGGCCTTGACGACGCCCCAGTGGTCGACGATCACCGCGCCGGTGATGACGGTGTCGGGCGTGCCCTGCGCGCGCGTGGCACGCGCCTGCCCCATGGACTCGCGGATGACCTTGCCGCCGCCGAACACCGCCTCGTCACCGGCGAGTCGGGGCCCGCCGCTGCGGTCCTCCTCGATCTCGATCAGCAGATCGGTGTCGGCGAGCCGGATGCGGTCGCCGGTCGTCGGCCCGAACAGGTCGGCGTACGCGGCGCGCGAGATCTCAGGCATCGAGGGCACCTCCGGTCTCCCCGCGCAGTCCGGGCACCACACGGGCGCCGGCGATCGGACGAGTTCGACGTCGACGGGGATACCGGGCTCGAAGCGCACGGCCGTACCTGCGGCGATGTTGAGCCGCTTGCCGCGCGCGGCGGCCCGGTCGAACTCCAGGCCGGGGTTGGCCTCGGCGAAGTGGTAGTGGGAGCCGACCTGGACGGGCCGGTCGGCTGCGTTGAGCACGGTGAGGCGGGTGACCTCGCGGCCCTCGTTGTAGGCAATCGGGCCGTCGGCGAACAGGATCTCTCCGGGGATCATCGAGTCCCCCTCACACGATCGGGTCGTGGACGGTGACGAGCTTGGTGCCGTCCGGGAAGGTCGCCTCGACCTGGACGTCGTGGATCATCTCGGGGATGCCCTCCATGACGTCGTCCCGGGTGAGCAGCTTGCGTCCGGAGGCCATGAGTTCGGCGACGCTACGGCCGTCCCGCGCGCCTTCGAGGAGGTGCGAGGTGATGAGGGCGACGGCCTCGGGGTGGTTCAGTTTCAGCCCGCGGGCGCGGCGCTTCTCGGCCACGTCGGCCGCCACGTGGATCAGCAGCCTCTCCTGCTCGTGCGGGGTCAGTTGCACGTCCCACCTCACATCCTCGCTCCGGGCCGTGCGGGGCCCGGTTGCCGCGGCCACCGGCAAAGTCCCTGGTGGCGTGGAGGGGCAGGCTAGTTGGCACGAGTTTCAAGCAAGTTAACCAAGCTGTGATCCATCAGCCGCGGAGCGCTCGTCCCGCATGCTCATCAACGCCCGCAGACCGTCGCGGAGTACCCCGACGGGGATGGGCCCGAAGAGGGACTGCTGTGCGAGGAAGCCCATCACGGCGGAGATCATCGTGCGGGCCACGTGGTCGGGGGCGACGTCCGGGCGCATCATCCCGGCGTCCTGGTAGCCCTCGACGATCCGGGACCAGGCCGCGCGTACCGAGACGTACCCGTCGCGCAGGACGGCCGCCAGTTCCTCGTTGCGCAGCGTCTCCGCCCACACCTGGATGACGAGCCGCGGAAAGGCGGGCCGCCCGTCGACGGTCAGGTTCTCCCGGGCGGCGAGCGTCCGGCCGAGGACCGCGACAACGAGTTCGTCCGCCGGCGGGGGCGGGCTCTGCTCTGCCGCCTGCTCGAAGGCCTCGCGGACCGATCCGAGCACCTCGCCGACGATGGCGGCGATCAGCTCCTCCTTGCCGCTGAAGTAGCGGTAGACGGCGCCCGCGGAGAGGTCCACCTCCTTCAGCACGTCCTGCATGGACGCGGCATGGAACCCGTTGCGGGCGAAGCAGACGGCGGCGCCGTCGAGGATCTGCCGGCGGCGGGCGTCGAGGTGTTCCTGGGATACGCGAGCCATACCGCGAATGTAGAACGAACATTCCTTCTTGACAAGGGCGGAAGGCAGGCGCACGGTGGTGGCCGTAACGCAAAACGAACGATCCTTCTTTTTGCTTTCTCCACCCGAGGGGGACCCATGTCAACGC
Source organism: Streptomyces spinoverrucosus (assembly GCF_015712165.1). Classification (NCBI taxonomy): domain Bacteria; kingdom Bacillati; phylum Actinomycetota; class Actinomycetes; order Kitasatosporales; family Streptomycetaceae; genus Streptomyces; species Streptomyces spinoverrucosus. The sequence goes on from NZ_JADPZX010000002.1 coordinate 477,721, forward strand.
CACCCGGCATACATTCCAGCCGCCCCGACCCCCGTCGCGTGATCGCGATCGTCGTCCTCGTCCCGCTCCTCGCGGCGCTGGCACTGTGGGCCTTCGCCTGGCCCGCCGCCCGCACCGCGCCGCGCGACCTGCCGCTCGGCGTCGCGGGCCCGGCCACCGCCACGGCGCAGGTCGAGCAGCAGCTGGCGCGGCACAAGGGCGCGTTCGAGATCCATCGGTACGCCGACGGGGACGCCGCCCGGGAGGCCGTCAAGGACCGGACGGTGTACGGCGCGGTCGTCGTCACCGCGCGGGGCCCCGAGCTGCTGACCGCTTCGGCCGCGAGCCCGATGGTCGCGCAACTGCTGCAACAGGCGGCGTCCGCCGGGGGTGCCCAGCCGCGCACGGTGGACGTCGTGGCCGCCCCGAGAACGACCCTCGGGGCGCCGCCCTCACCGCGAGCGTGCTGCCGCTTTCGCTGGGCGGGATCGCGGCGGGCGCGGCGGTCTTCCTGATCGGACTGCGCGGCATCCGGGCGGTGACCGCGCTGGTGGGCGCCTCGGCGCTGGTGGGTGTCACCGTGGCCGCGATCGCGCACAGCTGGCTGGAGGTCCTCACCGGCGACTGGTGGGCGGAGGCCGCCGTCCTCGGGCTGTCCACCCTGGCGGTGAGCAGCACGGTCGCCGGCCTCGCCGCGCTCCTGGGCAGGGCCGGGATCGGCATCGTCGCGGGCGTGCTGATGCTGCTCGGCAACCCCTTCTCGGGCGCGGGGTCGGCGCCGCAGATGCTGCCCGAGCCGGCCGGGGCGATCGGCCAGTGGCTGCCGCCGGGCGCGGGGACCACGCTGCTGCGCTCGGTGTCGTACTTCGACGGCGCGGCGGCACTGGGCCCGGCGCTGACCCTGACCTGGTGGGCCGCGCTGGGCCTGGGGGCGGTGCTGCTGGGCGGCGCGCTGAAGCCCCGTACGGAGCGCGACGACGAAGCCGCGGGCGACCGGAAGCCCGCACTGGCCGGCTGACTGACCACGAACAGGCCGTGCGCCCCGCCCGCGCGGACGGGGCGCACGGCTTCTGCGCGTTCTACGAGGGCTTGGGCCGGCGGTCTACAAGGGTTTGGGCCCGACGGTCTACGAGGGTTTGGGCCCGCGATGCTCCGCCGCGATGCCGAACCGCTGCCGCTCGCGGGGCGGGGACGCGGCCTCGCGGACGGTGGAGAGGGAGCTGATCACCTGCTCCTCGCCGAACTCCTGGACCTCCCCCAGCGCGTCGAGCCGTTCGAGATCAGCGGCGGAGACGAGGGCGACCAGAGGTTTGCCGTGCCGCGTCACGACGACGCGCTCACCGCCGTACACCACCCGGTTGATCAGTTCGGCGAGCTCTGCCCTGGCTTGCGTCACCGGAATCTCGTAGGCCATGACCCCATTCTAACGTCACGTACATCCTGTACATTTTTTACAGAGGCTCCGCCCCGGAGCCGGTCACCGCCGCGAGGAGGGGTTCGCCATGACCCGACCGTCCGCTCGTCACGTGCTGCCCGAGTTCACCGAACGCACGAGTTCCGGACACACGACGATGGATCCGTACTCGAAGCTGCTTCAGGAGCGGATCGTCTTTCTCGGGACGCCGATCGACGACACGTCGGTGAACGACGTGATGGCACAGTTCATGCATCTGGAGTACCAGGCCCCCGACCGGGACATCTCGCTGTACATCAACTCCCCCGGCGGCTCGTTCAGCGCGATGTCCGCGGTGTACGACACGATCCGGTACGTCAGCTGCGACGTGGAGACGATCTGCCTCGGGCAGGCCGGATCGACCGCCGCCGTACTGCTCGGCGCCGGCACTCCGGGCAAGCGATTCGCGCTGCCCGGCGCCCGGGTGGTGATCAGTCAGCCGGCGCTGCCCGAACCCATCGAGGGGCAGGCCAGTGATCTCGCCATCCAGGCGGAGGAGTTGGCGCGGGTGCGCACCCGGTTGGAGGAGATGCTCGTACGGCACACCGGGCGCACGCAGGCCCAGGTCGGCGCGGACATCGAGCGGGACAAGGTCCTCACCGCCCAGGAGGCCCTGGAGTACGGCCTGATCGACCGGATCATCCCCAGCCGCAAGGCCACCCGCCCCGCACCGGGTGCGAGGTGAGCTGCGGGATGCTGCCACCGGAGCTGCCGCCGCTGCCCGCCCTCACCCGCGCCGAGGGCGAGTTGATCGACCGTTACCTGGAGGTGGCCGACCTACTCGGGCGTATCAACCCGGCGTACGACGGAGACACCTATCGTGGACTGCGCGCCGCCCAGGCGCTGGTGCGCAAGGCAGCCGAACTGCGCGACGCGCTCGCGCTGATGCACCAGCGGGGCGAGACGGAACTCCACGCCCGAACCCTCACGCGGGCGCTGCGCGTGCTGGACGGTGAACGCCGCACGGCGCGCGTCACCGTTCCGCCGCGCTCCGACAGTTGAGGCACGGTCGGCACACCCGCCGGTGACCCGGGCCGCAGGGCGACGCGACGGGACGCCCGGGCCGGAGTCGAAACCGACCAAAAGGGCTACCCCCGTCCGGAGGATCCTCACCTCCCTTTTCGGGGCCCTTGCGGTTGCGCAACGGAGGCTGCTTCGGGGCGGACTGGGACGTTCCGCCGCTGGTCCGAGGTGGCGTGGCACCCTTGACACCGGTTCGCACACCAGGCTGTCCACCCGAACGGGTGAGTGGTGAGTAACGCCACAAATCCCGGATTGCGTTGGGATTTTCCGACTTCTGTGAGTCAAGATCCCTGACTGACGACAAGCCCCCGCCACCGCGGCGGGGCGGTCCGGGCGGACGCCGAGTCCTGCCGCCGCCCGGATGACCGGTCGACAGGAGTGGATCGGCAGGAGTGGAGGACCCAAGCACGACGGGTCGCCGGAGCGCAATTTCCGAGCGTCCCTTGGGGTGAAGCCGCCTACCAGCGGCCGGGCAACTTCGCCAGCCCGAATCCGACAGGTCATCCTTCACAGGCGGCTGACGAAGGGTTGCGCATGACCGCGCTCAATCGTGTCCCGTCGCTCATGGCCCGGGCCGGTACGGCCTCGGCCCTCACCCTCGTCGCGGTGGGCGGCTCCGTCGTGGCTCCGGGCTTCGCCTCGGAGGCCGAGGCCGCCACGCCGGCGACGAAGGCGCTCCAGGTCGCCGCGTCGAAGAAGGGCTCCCCGTACAGGTGGGGCGCCACCGGGCCGCGCAGGTTCGACTGCTCCGGGCTGACGCTGTACTCGTACAAGAAGGCGGGCAAGAAGCTGCCGCGTACGGCCGCCCAGCAGTACAACAAGACCCGCCACATCTCGGCCAAGAGCCGCAAGGCCGGTGACCTCGTGTTCTTCCACTCGGGGTCGAACGTGTACCACGTCGGGATCTACGCCGGGAAGGGGAAGATCTGGCACGCCCCGAAGACCGGGGACGTGGTGCGGCTGCAGAAGATCTGGACGAAGAGCGTCTGGTACGGCCGGGTCAAGTGACCCTCGGGGGCGGTGGCGGCACCCGAGGGGCCACCACCGCCCGCCCGTGACACGTCCTCAGCCGGCTTGGCTGCCACGCGACGCCCTCTGGGGCGTGGGCGTCGCGCCGGTGGCGGTCGCGCCGGGGCGTATGGCGACCGGGCTCGTCGGGATGCGCACGCGGCCCGCGGGCGACCCGCCCTGGACGATCACGGCACCGCCCACCGCGACGGACGCCCCCACGCCCGGCTCCCCGACACGTTCGCCCACGCCCGGCCTGAGCACGACGCCAACACGTCCCCCGCGACGCCCAGCCGCGCCCCGCCAGGGCTAGGACGACGCACCCACACCACGCCTCGCCCGCGCCCTGCGGCGCTCAGCCCGAGTGCGAGGCCCACGCCCGATACGACGCCCGGCAACGCGCGGCCCGCCCGGGTCCGACGAC